>JAKADD010000231.1 GCA_021820825.1 Bacillota bacterium | reverse complement strand
CATCATCCCGCAGAGAAATCTCGCTCTTGCTGCCCTTGAAATCAAAACGCGTTTCCATTTCCTTTTGCGCCTGATGAACGGCGTTTGCCACCTCCTGCAGATCAGTCTTTGACACCACGTCAAACGAAGCTTCCTTGGCCATCGACATACGCTCCTCCACTCGCTAATCTGAGTAAACCTTGCCTGTTGCCGCACGATCGCCGTTTCCAGCGAATGGAATCCATTCACTGCGGTTCTACTTGCGTACAAACGAATACGTATAGCCGCCCAGCGCGTTCTTCACGATTGGCACCGGCAAACCGTTTATGGTCATGGAGATGTAACGGCTGGCTCCCGCGTCGATGGACAGGGAACTGGTCGCGCGGAAGGTCTCCACTTGCCCTTGCGTCACAAAGGCGCTCGGAACGATGTTCCGGCCATCGGCATAGACTTGAATCCAGCAGCGCCCGCTCGTTCCTGTCACCTTTAAAATCAGAGGGGCGTTGGCAGTCACCCGAAAACTTGATGTATATCCCGAAGAGCCAAGGTTTGTTAATGACGCCGTCTGCGACGGTTTGTTATGAGGATGTGGATTCGATTGCGGTTTCGTCTTGTCAGTCGTGCCCTTCGCTGCGCCCGGTGTATTGGGCGTCGTCGCAGAGACCGCGCCCGGCGAGCTGCCACTGTGATTCGCAATGCTCGAATAGAATAACGCCCCGATCGTAAAGGCTGCCAAAACCAGGGCGGTTACGCCGAGAGTGCGATTAAAAGCAGAACCGCCCCGCAGTTCACGCAACCGTTTCGCGACGCGGCGCGCGCCAGGAGCAGCGGTTCGGCGCGCGAAACTCTCCCCCGCAGAGCGCGCAGACTCCCGCCGTGCCGAAGGGGATGCTCCTGACGCGGCGCCAGTGCTGTCATCCGAAACCACCGCCCCCAGATACTGCACGGCCAGTTTGTTGCCGTCCAGACCCAAAAAATCGGCGTAACTGCGTACAAATCCGCGCGCATAAACGATGCCCGGCAACACCTGTATGTTTCCCTGCTCGATAGCCTGCAAATAGCGGTTTCTAACTTTCGTTGCCTCCACAGCCTGTTCCATAGTGATGCCGCGAAACTCCCGTGTGCGACGAAGATACTCTCCCAATTCGCGCAGCCGGGCCGCCTCCTGATCAGCCGCCGATGATGAACCAGGTCCATTTGCTTGCAATCCGACACCTCCTCTCCAGGTCACAGCCGCTAGCGTTCTGTGATGTCATGTTCCAGTCCTGCATAACTGATTTCCTCATCCGGACTGTTGCGCAGTTCAATAATACGATCAAACAATTCCCAGGTAAATTCCGACCGTTGCACAAATATATCCGGATGTTCAATGATTTTTGGAGCGTTGATCCGAAGAATTCGCCGCACGAGACGCAGATGGTCTTCACTGCCTCTCATTGTCGACACAATACCGTCAATGATATACACATGGTTGTCGAGATTAAACTCATCTTCGTCCAGATCTGTGCGCAGTGTCTGTTTTAACAGCGTGGACGATATGAACGTCCACCGTTTCCCCGCGTAAACACTCGCCGCCACAAGCGACTCTGTCTTGCCGACTCGCGGCATGCCGCGAATACCCATGACCTGATGGCCAGGCCGTTTCAGATGCTCGCCAATAAAATCGACAAGAATCCCCAGATCATCACGCGTGAATTTATAGGTCTTGCAGTTTCCGAACTCCGTGTCCCGTTCAATCAGCCTTCCGTGACGGAGCGCCAGACGATCCAGCAGCGTCGGAGGCCGCAAGGCGGTCACAGTGATATTATCGACTTGACGCAGCAATTCCTGCAACGTGTCAATGCGCGCAGGGTCTTCTACACGCAACAAAAAACCGCGCTTGCGATCCTCCACGCCACTCAGCGTGACGATATTGAACGACAGCATGCCAAGTACGGAAGCGATATCACCCAATAACCCAATTCGATCTTTATAAATATAGTATTCGAAATACCACTCACTCATGTGATCAGTCATTGCGTACGTTCCAGCGCAGAAGCGCCGGAACTCCAACCCCCTATCCTGAAAAACGCCGCAGGCGCTTTTTCATCCCGGTTGTTAGTGGCGCGCAAACGTTGAGATTTTGCTTCGCAAAACTCAGGTATGAAAGTCCATCCCGAAAAATCGCCGCAGGCGAATTTTCATCCCGGTTGTTGGTGCTGCGCAAGCGTTGAGATTTTGCTTCTCAAAACTCAGGCATGGGCGTCTATCCCGAAAAATTGCTCGTCTCTGCCCGCCGGGATCGTATGCTGCGCCGCTTCTCAGACACGGCTACGCCGAACTCGCCTCGGCACAGCATACGATCCCGGCCAAGCGGGTTTTTCACTCCGCTGATGGTGTCGCAAATCCCGGACAAAAGAGTATGCTCCGCAGATTCGGGTTATCCGATCAGCCTCAGCCGTGCGCATGGTTTGCGGAACTGCCCGTAGTCGGCGCGCCCGCCGCCGGTCGCAGCGCGGCGGGAACAGGCAGACCGAGCGCGGCGGCGCTCGCGGGTGTGGGCGCGCTCACAGTAAACTGGTCCGGCGCGACATTTCCTCGCGACAGCGCCGCTTGATAGGCGAGCACTCCGGCGTCTCCCTGCCACCCACGATAACCGGACGCCGTCAGGTCCCGCGCCGTGCCGCTGATCAACTGCGGAGGCAATGCGCCCCCGCGAGCCAGAATCGAAAAGACGTTCGCAAGCGCGGCGGCGGTAAAACGCGCATCCGCAATACGTCCGAGTTCCGGGCCAGGGAGTACACTGCCAGCCCCAGTACTCAGCGCAATAAAAGGAACGCCGCTCTGCTGGATGTTCAGCATCGTTTGGCTCGCCACCTGACCAACCACAATGTACGCCCGTGCACCGTAGGAATTGACAGTACCCGTTGCAGGCGTTTGCGGACCGGCGTCGATAACGGCGGTCGCAGCCCTGGAATAGGCGCTGTGAATACCGGAATAAACCGACGCCACCACTGTGCCGGCGTTGAAACTGGTTGGAAGTTGGCCGAGCACCACTGCAACCGGTCGTCCGTATCCCTGGAGGCCGCCTGCCAGATACCCCGCTACTGAAGCCAGAGGCTCGACATTGGGAAGCACCCATGTGACGTTGGGAGCCGTTGGGGCGGAACCGCTGTAGCCGATCCATACAAAGTGCATTTGCGGCATCTTGGCCGCCAGTTGCTGCAACGCTGTCGTTGGATGCACAAATACTACCACATGCGCGTGCGATTTCTGCAGATCGCCGAGGACAGCCGTCGGCGATTCTGCAGAAATCCCGACAACACTGACGCCGTGATGAGCGGCAGTCATCGCAGAGTCCACTTCGGATGACGCAAGCAAAGAGGCAGGCGCAAAAACAACCACCGCCGTCTTTGCAATATCGGGAACCAGTGTCTGAACATCGGAAAAGCCACAGCCAGTCAAAGTCATGCCAATCAAACCACTGAGCCATGCGGATAAAATGCGAAACTTTTTCATAAACGCGGATACACACTCCATGCGTTGTTGATTGCTCTATTGTACCATTTACGCGAATGGGTGCAACTCAGTTCTGATCCACTCTTGCGAGAAAGCGCCCAAACTATCATAATAGGCTTGAGGTGTATTGGCATGAGTTCGAGCAGTGATCATCGCTCTGTGGCGCAGGCGCTCTACCAGCTGGATTTTTATCTGCATACAATCAAGGCGTCCTTTTCGATCAAAGATCTCTATCGAGGGGCTTATGAAGAACGCCGCGGAGACAGGTACGACGACGCCTGGCTCGATCATCTGGAAGATGATCCGCACATCCCGGAGTGCCTGGAGCAGCCGTTTACGGCGCATACAATCGTGGAGACCCTGTTGCGAACGGGCCATGAGGCCATTTTGCGACAGTTGATCAAACGGATTCGAACAGAAGGCATTGGCTTTACGCAGGCCTATATTTCTGGAGTCGGCCGCCGCAAACCGTAGAGCAACCACGACTTCGTGAACGCCCGCGCCGCCTTTACAGTCCCTGATACTGTGCGAATGCCTGCGATGCATACGGTGACGCGAAACGATTGATGCGCTGCAGATCGCGCGTCAGAGTAAGACCCTCGTCCGGCGCAAACGTCTCCAGGGCAATCGCTTGCGCCTCTTTGGCGCCGAGCCCCACGGCCATTACGTACCTTCCCTGTTCTTCAGTATACAGCGCCGCAAAATCCACCTTGACGCCCGGCAACCGATAGGCTGCCAACAAAAACCGGCTCGATGCGTCGGCGGCCACCGCATAGATGTGCGGATACCCGCGCAGCGTGGCAGTCGCTACAATGGCTACCCCGCCCGCAGCGAGTCTTTGCACGTACACTTCCTCCAACCCCGGCACTGCGGCTGCAAGCGCCAGCGTAATCTCCCGCTCTTGGCTGTTGCTGACCACACGCGCAGCATAGCGATCTCCCGCCAGAGCGGACAGAGCCGCTCCCGCAGAAGTCGCTTTGCCGTGCACGGCGTGTGACTGTGCGCTGTGCCCGCCACTTGCCCGCGTGACCAGAAGTTCCTGGCGCTGCATCCACACGACGGCCGTTGCCAGCGCGAGAACCCCGATCCAGAATGCCAAAAATCGCTTCGCTCCAGTACTTTCCGCTCCACTGCGAAAGCGCGCCTGCCGTTTCATCGCCAAACACCCCCTGAATGCGACCGCTGTTGAGGTTGTCCTCATTTCATCTTACGCAGCGGGGGGCAGAACATGTCCGTTTCATGAATCGCGCGGCGTCTGGCGCGCCAGCCACTCTTCTCTGCTCATCAGAACTTCACGAGGTTTGCTGTTTTCAAATGGACCCACTATACCGATCTGTTCAAGGGAATCCACCAGTCTGGCCGCGCGGGCGTACCCCACCTTCAGTTTGCGTTGCAGATACG
>JAKADD010000230.1 GCA_021820825.1 Bacillota bacterium | reverse complement strand
TGCCCACGATTGAAGCGCAGATTGTGCGCAATGACAAACTGGCGACAGCGGGGAAAATCGCCGCGGGCATTGCGCACGAGATCCGGAATCCGCTCACATCGATTCGGGGATTTTTGCAGTTGCTGGAGATTGATCTGAGGAACAGCGGCACAGATCGACACCAGGTTTACATAGGGCTCATGCTTGCGGAAATCGATCGTGTGAACCAACTCGTGAATCAAATGCTGATGTTGACAAAGCCGACCGAAATGACCATGGAAATTCTGCCTTCCGGACAGGTCGTGGAAGAGGTGGCCACGATCGTGCGCCCCGAAGCGTTGCTGCGCAACACCACAGTGCAAATCATGATTCAGGAGGCGCCAGCCATTCGTGTGGACCGAAACATGCTCCGTCAGGTGCTCATGAATCTCACCAGCAACGCCCTGGATGCGATGGAGGGCGGGGGTACTCTGACCTTGGCAACAGACTACGAAGCCGTCACGGGTTCAGTCCGAATCAGTGTCGCAGATACGGGGCCTGGTATACCCGCCTATATGATCGATCGCATTTTCGACGCATTCTTTACGATGAAGGAACAGGGCACCGGATTGGGTCTGGCCATTTGCCAAAGAATCGTTGCCGATCTGGGAGGAGAAATACGGGTGTTCACGAAAGGTTTTGGAACAACATTCTCAGTGCTGTTGCCAGCGGTAAAGGAGTGAACGAAAGTGTCCTATATCGCATTGTACAGGGAATGGCGCCCACAGCGATTTTCCGAAGTTGTGGGCCAGGAGCATGTCGTTACAACGTTAAAAAACGCGCTCAGACTCGATAAACTGGCGCACGCTTACCTGTTTTCAGGCCCGCGCGGCACAGGCAAGACGAGTCTCGCGAAGATTCTCGCCAAGGCTGTGAACTGCGAACAGCCGGACGGCGTAGAGCCCTGCAACGAGTGTGCGGCGTGTCGCGGGATTTCCCTGGCGCGTGTGATGGACGTGGTCGAGATGGACGGGGCGTCCAATCGCGGCATTGAAGAAATCAGAAGCCTGCTTGAGCAGGTAAGATACGTCCCCACAGAGATTCAGCGTAAAGTATACATCATTGATGAAGTTCATATGCTCACGCAGGAAGCGTTTAACGCACTGCTGAAGACGCTCGAAGAACCGCCCGACTACTGTCTGTTTGTGTTGGCGACCACTGAGATTCACAAGGTGCCTGCAACGATCGCGTCGCGGTGTCAGCGGTTCGAATTTTCGCGAGTCCGGAGTGAATTGGTCGTCCGGCATTTGCAGCGGGTTGCCCAGGCGATCAACGCGGACGTGGAAGACGCCGCCTTGTGGCAGATTGCCAGAGCGACGGAAGGCAGCATGCGCGACGCTTTGTCGTTGCTTGATCAGACGCTTTCGTTTGCAGACGCCCGAGTTGGCGTGGAGCAGGTGGCGGAAGTGCTGGGCGGTGTGTCGAGCGAACGCATAGGCGAGATCTTCGGTTGCCTGCTTGGCGGCGAGCAGGGAACCATGTTGCGGTTACTGTCAGGCCTGTGGGCCAAAGGCATCGATGCGGCCCAACTGGTCAACGATATGTTGTCCTATGGACGCGACGCCATCATGCAAAAGAGTGGAGCGCGCGGCCTGGACGCCGATGAACGCGCGCAGTACGACCCCACCTTTCCGGTCGTTGTGCAGCGGACGGCCATAAATGCTTTTCTGGCGGTCGTCGAAAAACTGGCCATGGTGCAGTCGGAGTTGCGATTTCAGACGCAGGCGCGCCTCTTTGTAGAAATAGGTCTCCTGTCGCTAACGGGCGCGTCGTCTACCGCAACGAGTGCACAGCGCGCTGAAGACCTCCCCGATTATGGCGAGTTGGGCGCGGAATTAGAGCGCCTGCAAAAAAGGGTGAGCGAGTTGGAACGGCAGTCGTCGCGCAGTCGGGGCGACACAGCTCCGGGAGGCTCGGGCAGGGCGGAGGCGGAGGAAGCTGTCCGATCGTCGCCGCGGGAGCGAACGGGAGCAGGCGCTACTGGCGCTGTCAAAGCCAAAGAGCCAGTGTTCTCGACGCCACAGGCGGCGGAAGGATCGTCATCAGCCAGTAATGAGTCTGCAGCCGCAGAAACAGGTTCGGCAGGGGCAGGGGTTGCAGAGCGCAGGCAGGGATCACTGAAAACGCCCCCTCGGTTGGCGGCGGGAACGATGTCGGAGGCAGATCGGGCCTGTTTTGAACAATTGGGAACGCAGTGGCAGGGTATACTGGAAGACGTGAAAAAACGCAGCGTTCAATCCCGCGCCTGGCTGCTCGCGGGGCGTCCCGTGGCTGTCAGCGGAGAGCAGATCGTGGTGGCGTTTAAAACCGCGGTGCATGCGGAGACAGTGATGCGCAGCCCGCACAAAGAGGTGATTGAGACAGTCCTGTCCACATTCATTGGACGGTCACTTGCGCTTGTCAGTGTGCTTGAGCAGCAGTGGGAGCTTGCCAGCAGATCTGGGGATCAATCGCTGAACGAGTCGACAGAGAGTGTCGAACATGAACCGTGGGTCAAAAAAGTGATAGAATTAATCGGTGCAGATCGGGTGACCATCGTTGATGAATAAACTTTATGCCGTGTAGAGGAGAGATTAGCTGGTGAAAAATATGAATCAGTTAATGAAACAGGCCAAAAAACTGCAGGAGGATATGGCCAAGGCGCAGGAGGCTCTCGGCAGCGTGACGGTGGTTGGAAAAGCGGGCGGAGACGTTGTTCAGGTGGAGATCAGTGGCCATCGCAAGGTGCAGAGTGTGAAAATCAGCCCCGAAGTGGTTGACAGGGATGATGTGGATATGCTGGAGGACCTGATTCTGACCGCCCTGCGCGATGCGGAACAGAAGGTGGAGGTCCTGGTCGAAGAGCAGATGGGTAAATATACGAAGGGATTTAACATTCCAGGTCTCTTCTGATGAGCGGCTTCCCGGAACCAATTGTCGCTCTGATCGAACAGTTTGGCCGTTTGCCGGGCATTGGTCCAAAATCGGCGCAGCGGTTGGCGTTTCATGTCATTGCGCTGCCGGAAGATCAGGTGGAGACACTGATTGCAGCCTTGCGCGAGGTTAAACATGGACTCTCGCTGTGTGAACAGTGCTGCGTCATCACTGATGTTTCTCCCTGCGCGGTGTGCGGAGATCCGCTTCGGGAGCGCAGCGTCATTTGTGTAGTGCAGGATACCAAGGATGTGGTTGCGCTTGAGCGTATGCGGACGTATCAGGGGCTGTACCACGTATTGGGTGGCGCCATCTCGCCAATTGACGGGGTGGGACCCGACCAGTTGCATTTACGGGAACTCTTTGTCCGTATGGCGGACGATCAATTGAAAGAGGTTATTCTCGCCACCAACTCAACGATTGAGGGAGAGGCGACAGCGCAGTATATCGCCAGACTCGCGCACGGTTTTGATGGGCTTGATGTAACGCGGATCGCGCATGGACTCCCTGTTGGAGGCGATCTGGAATACGCGGACGAAATGACTCTCGCCAGGGCCTTCGAATTTCGACGGCCTCTTTAAGAGCCTGTTCAAAAAGGGGTCAGGTAAGACCCGCGCAGTGCAAGGAAGCGAGCCAAGAATGCGGACCGAGCGTACGATTTGGGTACGTGAGGGAGTATTCTTGGCGCTGACGCTGCAATGTGCCGGGGAGTTCTGACCCCTTTTTGAACAACCACTTTAAGTACGGGCTTTTCTTAGGTTTTGTCATATTGTTCAGGCCAGCTGATTATACTCTACTATTCGTGGAATGAAAGTAGAGGGCTGGCCATGGACGATTTGGACATGCTGGGCAAGAAAGACGGGTATTCCGAAAGGCAAAATGAAGAACTGCTCGAAGAGATCGGCAAAGCGCATAAAGCGTGGGAACTTGCGATGCAGCAGTTCAATAATGCCGTCGACCCGAATGTCGTAGACGATGCGGTTTATTTGTTGAACGCAGCGGAAATGCGCTATGAAGGACTTATGCGGGTGGCGCGGAGGCTGCAGCTCTCAGTTGATTTTGAGGGGATGGTTCAACCATTTGCAAAGCGGCGGCCCGGCATCGCTCCGTCGGCGCCAGTCCAACTCCCCAAAAGACCGGGTATGTAGGTCCGGATACGCGATGAATGTTCGAATGGGGGAATCGGCATGTCTGTGTCGCCTGCGCTGTGGGTGGTTTTGGCCATCCTGTTGGCGGTGTTCGTCATTGTAAGAGTTGCCAGGAATCCGCTGGCGTTCATTGGCGGTTTGCTCCGCAATTTGGTGCTCGGGTGTTTTGGTCTCCTGGTCATCGACTACGTCGGGAAAACATATGGGTTTCACGTTCCGCTCAACTTTGCAACGGCAGGGGTGGCCAGCGTACTCGGGATTCCGGGGATCGCCGCGCTCGCTGTGGCGCAGAGGTGGATACTCTAGGGCGTAATCAGCCAGGGAAGAAACGTCCCACCACGGGCATGCGCGCCAGTTCGCGAACGCTCACGGCCCGAACCAGAAGCCCCACACCGAGATAAATAGGGCCTGCGATTGCGAGGCCCAGAAGGACGACTCCGAGCGAAAACAGGCGCGACTGTTGCAGGCCGGGAACCCAAATCGCTGAACTCACATACAGTCGTTCAAGGGCGTATAGCCAAAGCCCAGCGGCTAACGTTGCGATCATGGTTCGCCAGGACAGCATCGGAATGGATACGTGAATGCCGGTGACCTTTCGAATCGCCCCCATATTGAGCCACGCTGAAATCATATACGCGACCACACTGGCAATTGCGGCGCCGTCGATGCCGAAGATTGGAACCAGGACAACATTGAGCGTCAGTTTGATCAGAAGTCCGATTGCCATGTGCCAGACGGGAGTGTAAAACTTGTCGTATCCCTGCAGGATATAGGTGGACACAAGCTCGATAGCGCTAAAAATGCTGATCAGA
>JAKADD010000229.1 GCA_021820825.1 Bacillota bacterium | reverse complement strand
CACGCGCTACAATCCGGCGGACTTGCCCAGACCAGCGGAGGCCATTGTGCATCAGGGACTGTTCCGGGCGTCCTGGATCATCCTCGGCGTTTTGCTCGTGGGTTATATCCTGACGGAACTCCTGCACATTCCCGTCTCGTTTGTTGCGGGACTTGTGGCGATTGTGTTCCTTATCGGCGGGAACAGAACGAAAGTCATCCATCCGTGGACAGTGATCCGTGAGGCGCCCTGGGCGATCGTCGTGTTTTCCATCGGGATGTATGTGGTGGTGTTCGGTCTTCGCAATGTCGGATTGACGAGCGTTCTGGGCCATGTCATTCAGGGGGCCGCCCATACGGGTCTGTACGGCGGCACGCTGGCAACCGGATTTCTTGCCGCCGTGCTCTCAAGCATCATGAACAATATGCCGACGGTCATGATCGACGCGCTCGCCATTCATGGAACAAACGCCACGGGCGTCATGCATCAGGCTTTGGTCTACGCGAACGTGATCGGCTGCGATCTGGGGCCAAAGATTACTCCGATCGGTTCGCTCGCCACGCTGTTATGGCTGCATGTGCTGAAAAAGAGAGGCATCACCATCGGTTGGGGTCGCTATTTCAGGACTGGCATTCTGCTGACGGCGCCAACGCTGTTTGTCACGCTGTCGGGACTGTATTTGTGGATGGCCATTGTGGGATAGACCTCCATGGTGTTTGCACGCTCTGGGTATACGCCAAATTGTCGGTTAGCACGGCATGCGCCAAAAACGTTCCAAATTCACCGCATACGCTACTGTAGGAGTGATCACTTTGGGCGAACCGCGCATCAAACAACATTACTCAGTATATGGCTTTGGAGAAATTATGTAATGTGCCAAGCTTCAGCGTCGCGGCGGGAAACCCCGCCCGAGTCATTAAAATTTCTGATTTCACATCAGGCGCATGGATATGTGTATCTTAAATTAGGACTCGTCGGACTCTGTCAGAGGAGTCTTCGGTCAGGAGTCTGCCGAGTCTACCGAGTCTACCGAGTCTACCGAGTCTACCGAGTCTACCGAGTCCATGCTGTGCGCCATGTGCAACGTCGCGGTGTGCAAGAATGCCTGGAGAAGGGGAGTGTATTCCTCGGCGCGCGGGTAGGCGATATGGAAATAGCGGCCAGTTGTCAGTTCGTGCACAACCTGCACATGACCGGATGCGACGGCGTCGCTGGCGTCCAGGTTGGATACGATGGCCAACCCCAGCCCGGACGCCACCATGCGCAGCATGAGAGACGTGTCATTTGTCTGCAGAGTGCTGGAGAGCCCTTCCGGGGAGACGCCCATATCGCGCAACGCTTCTTCGGCGGCGCGGCGCGTTCCTGATCCGGATTCGCGCAGGATAAAGGGACAACTGTGCCATGTGGAAGTGCTGCAGTGGTCTGGATTGGCGACAATGACCAGGCGGTCGGCGGCGATGCGGATTGACGCGATCTCTGCGGATTCCGGCTTACTGCCCAAAAGGGCAACGTCGATGTCGCCCTTTTGCAACAGATCCAGAACCTGTTCGGAGTCATGGGAGCGAACCACCACTTGCACCGCGGGGCAGTCGTTGTGGAAGGCGGGCAGGATGCGCGGCAAAAAGTGTTTTGTCGGGATCGAACTGGCTCCGATTCGGAGAGTGCCCTGCAGCGGCCCGTCAAACTGATGCACACGGTTCTGGAGTAGCGCCCACTCCGATACGAGCAGGCGGGCCGTCTGATGCAGATGGCGTCCGGCCTCCGTGAGAGCCAGTTCATGATCTTCGCGACAAAACAGCGTTGTGTTCAGTTCCGCTTCTATACGCTGCATCTGCTTGCTGACGCCGGGTTGGGTCAGTCCGAGTCTTTCTGCAGCCAGTGTGAAACTTTTTAGTTCGCATACTTTTAAAAAGGTGTCCAGATATTTGATATCCATGGAGACTCCTCGGATGGCGACCTATTTTTACCCTGCTACTCTTATAGCATGCCGACGATCCCGGCCGCCACCCCCACGATACACGTGGCAACGCCCGTGAAAACGAGCGCCCGCTTTGGGAACTGACGCCACACCATGGCCAGCGACGGCGCGCTGATCGCGGGGAGCGTCAGCAGGAGAGTGAACGCCGGCCCCAAGCCAAGTCCGAAGTGCATCATCGTTTGAATGATGGGCACTTCCCCGGCAGTCGGAATGACAAAGAGCGTACCTGCCAGCGCCAGGCCCAGAACCCACAGGAGACCATCCGTATGGGCAAAATCGATCGCGGGAAACAGCCAGCTGCGCAGCGCGCCGACCACGAGAACCAGCAGGATGTAGACGGGAATCACTGAGAACGATATCCGGCCCAATTGCACAAAAAAGCGTTGCCAAACAGGCCGCTCATCCGGTTCCACTGCTTTGGCCGCCGCTGCCTGCGCCGCTTCTGGCACGTCACGGTCCGACCCGAAGCGGTTGACTAGCAACCCCACGCCAAGGACCAAAATGAGACCGAAGAGGATGCGGACAAGGGCGAAGTTCCAACCCAGTACGAAGCCCGCGAAGATGATGGTGGCGGGATTGAGCACCGGATTGCCCAACCAGAAGGCCAGCGCCGATCCTGCCGCTACATTTTGCTTGCGCAATCCGACCACAATGGGAGCGCTGCAACATGTGCACATCATGCCGGGAATGGACAGGGCGCCAGCCGCGACGACGGACGCTGCTTTGCGCTGGCCGAGGACCTTGAGAATCCAGTCGCGCGGGATGAGAACCTGTACGGCGGCGCCCACGACTATGCCCAGGATGACCGCCTGCCAGACGGCCAAAAAATACTTGACGGCATACTGCCACGCGGCCGCGATGGATACGGCGGGAGCCGCGTTCCCTTTGCCGCTGACAATGGAACTGCCAATGGAGTGGCTTGCTGCGGCGATGAACGCCTTGTGGTAGTAAGGATTCCATTTCACATACCACTCGCCGACGAGCACAATGATCAAAAACAGTGCGATGCGCCACGCCCAGCGCCCCTTTGGTTCTGACGTCTGGCTAGGGAACAGTTCTGACATTTCTCTTTCCACCTCCAGGTGATGGCTAATGCTTTCGATGCAGGCAAAATGATTATACATACATAACTAATATCTATCAACCACATGACAATATATTATGCAATGCGAATGTGTGAAGATGCAAACCGTGATTATCGACTATTACAAAACACAATATTATGATATGATGTGCTTTGAAAGAGGAGTTGAGCGAGATGGAGAACGAGGATAAAAAATTGGGAACATGGGCTATGGTTGGGCTGCCTGTCATTGCGGCGCTCTGTTGCGGCCTCCCGCTCTTGATTGGCGCAGTTGGCTTCACCGCCGCAGGCGCTGTCTTGACCGCGTATCGGTTCTGGCTTTTTGGCGGGCTTGTCATGCTGATGGGCGCGCTTCTGTTCATCCTGTCGCGCAAGAGCGGAACAGCTAGGAAAAAACGCTGAGAGGAGGCGTTCTCATGTTGATTGTGAACCGTGTGCAGAGCGATGAGGCTGTTCAAACGGAGATTTACGCGAAGTTTTTCCACGGCCTCTCCAATCCAACGCGACTCAAAATTGTTCAGGCGCTGTTGGACAGCGAACTGAACGTCAGCCAACTTGTTGAACTGATCGGCGCTTCGCAGAGCCAGGTGTCCAATCAGCTGGCCTGCCTGAAGTGGTGCGGGTATGTGAGTTCGCGGCAAGCAGGGAAATACATTCTGTACCGCATCCTGGACGAACGGGTGCGGGTCATGGTTCAACTGGCCAAGGCGATTGTGGCGGACAATGCTGAGCACATCCAGTGCTGCACGAGAATGTAGAGAGGTGTGTTTAACGGATGACCGCTGACAGGTTGAAAGTGCGATTGGAAGTTCAGGGCATGACGTGCAATTCATGTGAAGAGCACGTCGAAAAAGCCGTGCAGGTCGCGGGCGCGTATCCCCTCTCCGTCAATTTTCGCCGTGGCGAGGCGATTTTTGAAGTGGCTGAAATGGCTGTTGTTGAGGATGTCAGGCAAAGCATTGTCGATAGTGGATACACCCCCGGCAATGCTGAAGTGTTGCCTGTTTCGCAGGAGGGGGTTCATGACGCAGAGAAGAGCCATAACCATGGCCATGACTATGACTGCGACCTGGCGATCATCGGGTCGGGTGGAGCGGCCTTCTCAGCGGCAATTCAGGCTGTTTCGCACGGCGCGCGCGTCGTGATGATCGAACGGGGAACGATTGGCGGAACCTGTGTCAATGTCGGATGTGTGCCGTCCAAAACGATGCTCCGTGCTGGGGAAATCAATGATTTGGCAAGGCGAAATCCTTTTGCCGGGTTGCGGACGTCCGCTGGAGCTGTCGATATGAAGGCGCTTGTCGATCAGAAGAAGGAACTTGTCGCCTCTCTAAGGCAACATAAATATGTCGAGCTGATTGATGATTACGGCTTTGCTCTCATACGCGGAGAAGCCCGGTTCGTGGATGATGAAACGCTTGAAGTCGCCGGGCGGCGCCTGACCGCTTTGCGTTTCCTGATTGCGACTGGCGCCACGGCCGTGATTCCGGACATTCCGGGACTCAGGGACGTTGATTATTTGACCAGCGCCTCGGCACTGGAACTGCAGGAGTTGCCAAAGCGGCTGGCCGTGATCGGTTCTGGCTATGTCGCCATGGAGTTGGGTCAGATGTACCATCAACTGGGGGTGGAGGTCACTCTCATACAGCGCAGCACCCGAGTGCTCCCTTCTTACGACCCCGAAATTGCAGAAGCCGTCATGCAGGCGTTCACGCAGCAAGGCATCCGGATTGTCACCGGAGCCCGATTCATTCGCGTGCAGCAGGACGCCGGCCATAAGCGTATCCACATAGCGGTGAACGGTCAGGAGCAGATCGTTCAGGCCGATCAGCTTCTTGTGGCGACAGGACG
>JAKADD010000228.1 GCA_021820825.1 Bacillota bacterium | reverse complement strand
GCGCGAGTCGGACGCCTATATGCTGATGGACGTCGAGGTCGATGAACGGGAAGCGTGGCAGTTTGCGCACTTCTCCACATTGTCCGGAGGCCCGCTACAGGAGCAGTCACAGTATGATCAGTGAGCTCGATTTTTCCTGGATGGAAGAAGTGGAACGGTCGATCCGCCCGGCCCTGGAAGAAATCGACCGACTGATCGACCGCAACCAACTGAAGGTGCTCTCCGCGTTTGCAGACGCCAGAGTCAGCGATGAACATCTGTCTGGTTCGACGGGGTACGGGCTGGGAGATCGCGGCCGCGAACAACTGGACACGGTGTTTGCTGCGGCGTTTGGCGCACAGGCGGGTCTTGTGAGACCCAGCCTTGCTTCTGGCACGCATGCGCTGGCAGCCGCCTACTTTGGTCTGCTGCGCCCCGGTGATATTCTGCTGTACGCGACGGGCGCCCCTTATGACACACTGGAGACGGTCATCGGACTGCGTGGCGCAGGCATGGGATCGCTGCAAGAGTTTGGCATCGGATATCGCTGCGTTGAACTTGCCGCCGACGGCGGTGTGGACGTTGCTGCAGTGCTTGCCGCCCTTGATGAAAGGGTAACCGTGGTGGCGTTTCAACGTTCGCCCGGCTATCGCTGGAGGCGTGCGTTGCGGGTTGCGGAACTGGGAGCGGCGATCGCCGCCGTCAAGGCGGTGCGACCTGATGTGCAGACGGTGGTGGACAACTGCTATGGGGAATTCACAGAGACTGTGGAACCGTGCGTCGTTGGCGCCGATTTGACTGTGGGGTCCCTGATCAAGAACCCGGGCGGTGGACTGGCGCCTTCCGGCGGCTATCTCGTGGGAACAGCAGACGCGGTGGAACGCGCCTCCTACCGTGTAACGGCGCCTGGAATCGGCGCCGAAATGGGTTCTTATGAACAGTATCGACTGTACTTTCAGGGATTGTTCATGGCTCCCCATGTTGTTGGACAGGCTCTGAAAGGCAATGTATTTGCGGCCGCAGCGCTTACGCGGGTGGGGATCGAGTGCGCCCCCGGACCAGAGGAGGAGCGCGTGGACACCGTATTGCGGATCCGGCTTGGCACGGCAGAACGTTTGGTCGCGTTCTGCCAGGCGATCCAACAGACATCGCCGATCGACGCGCATGTGGCGCCGGAACCCTGGCAGATGCCCGGTTATGGTGATCCTGTTGTGATGGCGGCGGGCGCTTTTGTACAGGGCTCCTCGATTGAACTGTCAGCGGATGGACCGCTTCGTGAACCGTTTATCGCGTATTTGCAGGGTGGACTGACGTATTCGCATGTTAAAATCGCGGTCACGAGGGCGCTCAAGCGTCTGGGCGCATTTCCCTAGGGGAGCAGTGATAAACCGAATTATGGCAGGCGCACAGCGGACTTTATCACTGCTCCCCTGAGACACCTGCGATTCACGCTGCGTAACATAAAACTAACAACAAGTGTAATCAATTTATTGACGTTACATGTAAGGCATGATACGATCTGATTCGCGGGGTGATCGCGGATCGAAGCGCAGGGAACGAAATCGCCGGTCATTCTTGATGATCATAGAGGGTGACTCGCGATGACGCTGTGCGCATATGCGTTTTCCTTCTCGTTTAGACCCGGCTTACAAACGTCGGTGTAGGTGGGGGAATTTTTAGTGGATGATGCCACTCGTCGTAAACTTGCACTTTTTCCGATAGGGATCGTGCAGCGCCTGACGGATTTGACCGCCAGGCAGATTCGGTATTATGAACAGCATGGGCTGATTCATCCGGAACGCACGCACGGAAATCAACGTCTATATTCGTTCAATGATGTGGAGCGACTGCTCGAAATAAAAAGTTTGATCGATAAAGGATTAAACATTGCGGGTATTAAAGCGGTGATCGGTCAGCCTCCTGAAGACGGCGAGTACACACCAGCGCTGCAGGCTGTCGCGCAAGAGGTGCGCGCGGAACTGTCGGAGGCCGATCTGCATGAGCTTTTGCTGCAGGAACTGGCTGGACGGGCGGGCCAGAGGGGCAGTCCGGCGTCTATGATTCAGGGCGAGTTAGCGCGGTTTTTCCCAAGGCATCGCTAGTCGAAAGGGGAAAGTCAGAATGCGAAAAGAATACACACGCGAACAGATTGTCGAAATGGCCAAGGCCGAGGATGTGCGCTACCTGCGCCTGCAGTTCACGGATCTGCTCGGTGTGATAAAAAACGTGGAAGTTCCGATCAGTCAACTCGAAAATGCGATGAATAACCGGATGATGTTTGACGGTTCTTCAATCGAAGGGTTTGTGCGCATTGAAGAATCCGATATGTATCTGTATCCTGACCTGTCCACGTGGCTTGTTTTTCCGTGGCACGGCGATCAGGGTAAGGTGGCGCGACTGATCTGTGATATCTACATGCCAGACGGAACTCCGTTCGCGGGCGATCCGAGAGGAATTCTTAAACGGGCGCTAAAAAAATCTGCAGATATGGGTTTTTCAGCTATGAATGTTGGTCCGGAACCGGAATTCTTCCTGTTCAAACTGGACGAGCATGGGAACCCCACAACGGAAATGAATGACCAGGGCGGATATTTTGATCTCGCCCCCGTGGATCTCGGTGAAAATTGTCGTCGGGAAATCGTCCTTGTGCTGGAGACGATGGGATTCGAGATCGAAGCGTCGCATCACGAAGTGGCGCCTGGCCAGCACGAGATTGATTTCCAATATACGGATGCGTTGCAGGCGGCCGATAATATCATGACGTTCAAACTGGTTGTGAAAACGGTCGCCCGCCAGTTTGATCTGCATGCCACTTTTATGCCAAAACCGATCGACGGTATAAATGGATCGGGAATGCACTGCCATCAGTCGCTGTTCAAAGGAGGCGCCAACGCGTTTTACGATGAACACGATGAACTTGGCCTGAGCGAAACAGGCAGGCACTATCTTGCTGGCATCCTGCGTCACGCACGTGGTTTTACAGCCGTCACAAACCCGATCATCAACTCCTATAAACGGTTGGTGCCAGGTTATGAGGCGCCGTGTTACATTGCGTGGTCCGGCAAAAACCGCAGTCCTCTTGTAAGAATCCCTGCCTCGCGCGGACTCGGCACACGGCTCGAAGTCAGAAATCCGGATCCAGCGACAAATCCCTACCTTGCGCTTGCCGCAATGTTGCGCGCTGGGCTGGACGGCATTGAGCGCAAGCTCGCCCTGCCTACGCCAGTCAACCGCAACATCTATATCATGAACGAGATGGAACGCGTGCGAGCTGGCGTCCACAGTCTGCCAGCGAGTCTTAAAGAAGCATTGGATGAATTGGCCAATGATGAGGTGATGCGCGATGCACTCGGAGAACACGCGTATTCGCATTTCTATGAAGCGAAGATGATCGAGTGGGATATGTTCCGCACGGCCGTACACCCGTGGGAACGGGAGCAATATCTCGCTATGTACTAGGGAGCGCGGCAGCCATATGTGGCGGCGGCCCAAGCGGGATCGTATACTGTTCCGCTTGGGCGAGTTTTTCATCTGCTGATGACGCACAGCTCTGGTTAGGGGAGCAGTGATAATGCGAATCAGGGCAGGCGCATAAAGGTACATACAGCGTCTGAATAAGGCCTCAGACGCTGTATCTGGAATCACTGCGCCTGCATCGCGGACTTTATCACTGCTCCCCTAGGGCAGATCGCGCCACAGGCCGATTACCTTGCCGAGTATGGTGACGTGCGAGAATATCATGGGCTGCAGCGTCCGGTTTTCCGGTTGCAGGCGTATATGGTTCTTTTCTTTAAAAAAACGCTTCACCGTTGCTTCGTCTTGTTCCGTCATGGCCACAACAATGTCGCCGTTGTTTGCCGTGGTCTGCCGTTTCACATACACGATATCGCCGTCCTGGATTCCAGCGTCAATCATGCTTTCTCCCACAACCCGCAAGGCGAAGATGTCGTGGTCGGCCTGGGCGTGCGGCGGCGCAGGCAGATATTCTTCAATGTCTTCCACCACCGTGATGGGACTGCCGGCAGTCACCTTGCCAAGCAGGGGAACCGTGGCTTGGCTCGCCTGCATACGAAAAGTGTCGTCCATGATCTCGATCGCGCGCGGTTTTGTAGCGTCTCTCCGAATCAGCCCAAGCTGCTCCAGTTTTGATAAATGGCCATGCACAGTGGAAGTGCTGGTCAATCCGACGGCATCGCCGATCTCCCGAACCGACGGTGGGTAACCTCGTGAACTCACCGCCTGCTTAATGTAAGAGAGAATCGCTTCCTGCTTGGCTTTGGCATTGGCTCGCACCATAAGCGCAGTCTCCTCTCCATCCAAGTCTTGCTAGAGAGAGTATAGCATGTCAAGTCCACTGAGCGCAAACACATGTTCGTATGGAGGTGGTGGAAATGTCGTCAGGCGCTCTGTTGCCCATCTATCTGCTGATTGTCAATATTGCTTCGCTGCTCATGATGCGACGCGACAAGCGGCGATCGCGGCGACGGAACAAACGGCGGGTGCGCGAACGCACCCTGCTGGCGCTGACGGTTGCAGGGGGTGGCCTCGGCGCCTGGATTGGGATGGCGGTTTTTCATCACAAGACGAAGCATCCGACATTTCGGATGCTGGCGCCCGTGAGCACGGTTTTGTGGACGATCTTTCTGTTATGGCTGATGTACAGGGGAGTTACGTTATAGACGCAGAAACAGGTCGCCGCGCCAGATGAGCAACCAGCGCGACCAGGGCGAAACCGAGAGCCGCGAGACAGGATCCCGACCAGCCCCAGGCGCCGTACGCTGCGCTGCCAAGCGCAGATCCACTGGCTCCGCCAAGAAAGTAGGCAACCATGTAGACGCTGTTCAGACGGCTGCTCGCTGCGGGCACAAGGGAATAAATGCGAGCCTGGTTGGATATTTGGCTAACCTGGACGCCA
>JAKADD010000227.1 GCA_021820825.1 Bacillota bacterium | reverse complement strand
GGCATCCCTGACTGCTGAGTTATAGAAGTTCATATGTTGAAATCGAGATGGAACTTGGCAACGGAAATGGAAATTCGTCAACTGAAAGAGGAACATTGCATGCCCTTCCATTTGGAGGAGCGGGGAGTCTCCCCCAATGGAAGAACAAGACCAGTTTTAAGTAAACACAGTAATGTGAATCGAATATAACGCGGCACTCTTGAAAATACCTTAAATTCGCACAGCAGTTTATATGGCGTCTTTAACTGGTCGTCGACCAGAGATTTTCTTTTCCACTTTCAAGCGCATTTCAAGGAATCTCTCTTAGTATGTCAAGTAGGGGTTAGGGACATAAAAAAGGAGTGATGACAAATGAGACAAACATACAAGTTTTGGGTGACAGGAGCAGTGGTTGCAGCGATCGCGGCCAGCCCACTGGCTGCGGGATTCGCATTTGCTGATACAGCCGCCAACAATACATTCGCCGCTGCGTATCAACGAAACGCTGGCATCGAAGCAGGTCTTGCGCAGCAGGCGCAGGCGGGCATGACCACAAGCGCGACAGCACAGGAACAGGCCGCGCAGACTGCGGTGCAGTCGATTTCCGCTCAGGTAACCGCTCTATACGGCGCGGAACAGTCTCTTGCAGGAAACGTCTCCTCCTTGTCAGGCATCAACACAGTCAGTAACCCGCACGTCTCCGGTTCCATCGCGCTCATGTCGCGTCAGCGTGTGAATTTGCTTAATCAAGCGGATCGCGCCTGGCAACAGATGAATCTCTTCAAACATCACCGCGAACGGGAAAAGTACAACAGTGCTGCGCACGCACACGCAATGCTGGAATCTAGGCTAAAACTCATCAACCGCGAAATCGCCCAGGCCAGCGTTCACTTAAAGTCCAGCTCATGGAACGGACATCCATATAATTATGGACTGGCAAGTCTGCAACACACGATTCTGCAACTGCAACAGGCCCAGATTCACTATACGCGCAATTGGATCGCCATGGAACAGACTGGATCGACTCCGACGCCCGTGACAAGCCCTGCTCCCGCGTCAGTGAGCATCGCGGAACCGGCAGGCATGCCGGCGATCGTTCCGACTGCGATTACCGCAGTATTTTCAATGAACGGCGCCTCCGTACAACAGGTGGCAGTGCCTGTATCGGACTTCGTCAACGGCATCGTGACGTTTGTCGCTCCGAGCGGTCTTGCCGCCGGAACGTACACGGTGATGGTCACCTTCACGGTGAACGGTTCCACATACAGTTCAGTGGGTTCCTACACAGTCGCCTGAGAAGCAATGGACACGAGCGGTGGTTAGCCGTCCGTGTCCACATTTTTTTCATGGTTCTAATCATCTCCCGAAGTGGATCCAGACGTTCTGCTAATCCTCAGGGCAATCGCCAAAACCAAAATCACCCCTGCCGTCACGCCCAATTCCCATATATACGACATCTGAACCGTGGTTCCCATGGCCGTACTGTGCGCACTCATGATCAGCATCGTCCGAATGCCGGCAATCATGCCCACCATTAAAAAGGGTTCATGGCGAAACCGATGTGTCTTCAGGAACAACAAAATGGTGTGCATCAATTCGATCAGCATGAAAACGATCAAAAAATGATCCAGAGAATTCTCAACAAATACATCATATGAGTCTAACTGAATGGTCCAGATAAACTCGACGATAATCACGATCGAAGTCAAGGCAAAGAGCACAGCCAGGGTAATATACACGACGTCTTCTGTAATCGAGAGAGCGGAGACCAGTTTATCACGAATTCCATGACGCAGCCACTTCTGTTCATCGTCACTCGGTTCCATCCCAACACCCTCCCGGTTTCAATTTCGGCGCGTGCAGAATTTGAAAAAGGAGATTACAGCAGCGAATCGCAAAATGTCTTGCACAATTGCGTGACCCGCTGCAAACTATTCAGCGATGCTGTAATGTCACCTTCAATTTCCAGACTATGATCGCCGCCCGCCACAACTTCCAGTTCGACATGCGAAAGACCGGAGACCTGTTCAACATCCGCAGCAGAAAAGAGGGGATCCCGGTCGCCAACGATTACAAGCGCATTCTCCGCTTGACGAATGAAGGAAATTGTTGAACGCAGCGGAGTCAAAAAAACGTGGTTTCTAACAGGGAGAGCCAACCGCTCTGACACTTCGCACAAAATCGCGGTTCCGATACTCTTGCCGATAAAAACATGGCGCCTGTATTGATCGTTAGGCGCCAATCGCGCCAATGCGTCACTCACTTCAGCAACGATGTCGGGAAAATCTGTGGAAGCGACAGCGGCGCGATTGGACTGAAACCCGTACTCCACTCCCAACACGTCGCAACCCGCCTGCAGAGCCGCCCGCCCTGCATAATACAAAAGCGGCGCATCCAGAGTATAACCCTGCCCAGGAAGCAGGATGGCCAACGCTTCACTGCCGTCTGTGCGCCTTGCAAACGAATACCGAGCTGGTCGACCCCAGCGAGACTGCACCTCATGGTTCGCATATTCAATCGGCAAATCGAACACCTCCTATTTCCCAATATATCACATGTCATGCCAATGTCATAGGAGGATTTTGCACATGAGCAGATCGTCCACATACACCCCGTTCAGGAAGAACTCCTTTCGCAAACGTCCTTCCTCCGTGTAGCCGAGTCGGCGGTACAGAGAGACGGCGCCCGGATTTGAGGACAGCACGCGCAGCGCAACCTTGGTCTTGCCCAGTGCGTGCGCTTCTTCCTCGACCGCCCGCAGCAAGGCGGTTGCTATACCTCTGCGCTGATGCTCGGGATGCACGGCAAGATCCAGCGCCAACACATGCTGCTGGCTCGGCAAGGAAGGGGTGTTGACTCCTGCATACCCGCAGACCCGCCCATCCAGAACGGCCACAAGGCCCCGCCAGTTTTGACGGTACAGCCGATACTCCGCCAACGGTTCGGGCGGCGCCGGCGCTGGTGAATTCGCAGGCGCCCACGTCAACAGGTCAACTTCCCGTATGCCCTCCAGGTCTTCGTCCGTGCGCGCCCGGATCAGGAGTCGCGGGTGATCCACCGCGCGGTCAGGCTGCACGCCGATCCGCGAATCGCCCTGCCATTCGTTCGCCAACACGGCAAACAGCAGGGTGTCCCGCCAACCATCCCGTATTCGCCGTTCGTCGCGCGCCCACCCCTCCTGCACCATCCCAATCCGACGCAACACACTCGCGGACGCGTGATTGCGAGAATCGCAGGTGGCAGACACGCGGTGCAGGGCGAGCTGCTCAAAAGCAAAGCGCAGGACGCCCTGCGCCGCTTCCTGCGCTAACCCGCGACCCCAATGCTCGGGGTGCAAAACGTATCCAATCTCTCCGCTCTCTGCCTGCGGCGTCCGTACATGCAACTCGATTGCACCCAGCAAAAGCCCGCTGTCCAGTTCGGCGATGGCGAAGGCATATCGGCGCCTTGGCGTTTGCCCGGCCGCCCTCATGGCTTCCTGGACATAATTCCGCGTTTCCGCCTCCGTGTTTGGCCCCCATTGCTGATACCGGCATACATCATCAAGCACTGCATAGCGATGGATGGCTGGCCAATCTTCAGATACAAACTCCCGGAGAACCAGCCGTGGCGTATGTATGATCACTTCACGCACCCTCTCCTCGCATCGTGCGTCTGCTGCCCCATGCTCCACGGTCCTTGGGCAAGTGGTCTCCCTGCAAATGTACAGGAACCATCAGCCGCCGTCCACTATTTCAGACCAGTGGTGGCAACGCCGCGCACGAAGAAGCGCTGAAAGACCAGAAACAGGAATGCGATCGGCAGAGTGGCCAGCACGCTGGCCGCCATGAGATAAGGCCAATTGACAAAATACTCCTGCTGGAACATCACGATGCCAAGCGGAACAGTCCACAAATGGGAGCGGTTTGCGACCAGCAGCGGCAACAGGAAGTTGTTCCACGATCCCATAAAGATCATCAGCGCCAAGGTCATCAAGTTCGGCGTGACCATGGGCAGCGAAATTTGCCAGAACATCCGCAAACGGCCTGCTCCATCGATCATCGCCGCGTCTTCCAGTTCCTGCGGAATGGTCAAAAAGGCCTGCCTCATGAGAAACACCCCCATCGCAGACACCAGTACGGGAACGATCATGCCGCCATAGTTATCCAACAGTCCGAGCCAGCGCAGCAAAATGTAAACGGGCAGCATGACCGACTGAAAGGGAATCATCAGCATGGAAACGATCCCTAGATGAAGAATATTTCTCCCTCGGAACGGTATCCGCGCGAGCGCGTACCCCGCCAGCGAATCAATAATCAGATTCCCGACCGTAACACTCACCGCCACGATGGCGCTGTTGAGAAACCAGCGCGCGAGCGGCACCATGGTCCAGATGGCGACGAAGTTGCTCCAGTCAAAGGGATGCGGCCACCAGACGGGTGGATAGGCCATCGATTCGGACAGCGGCTTCAAGGAAGTTGAGAGGCTCCATGCAAAAGGAATCAGCATCGCCAGAGCGCCCAGCGTCAGGATCAGCAGATACAGGACACGCACCAGCCTGTAGGAAAACGAGTTGCGAGCGCCAACCATAAGCTTCACCCCCTATAAGTAATCGAGTTTCCGCTTGAACCACCAGTTTGTCGCCAATGTGGCGAGCAGGATGAGTATGAACAACAGAACGGTGGCTGCTGCGCCATATCCGACCTGTCCATAAGAGAAGATAAACTGGTATATCAACAATACAATTGTGGTCGTTGAATTGAGCGGACCGCCTGTACCCTGCGACATGATGAAAGACTGATCAAACATCTGCAATGTTCCCACGATCCCCATGACCACGATGAAGAAGGTGGAAGGACTCAGCAGGGGAACTGTGATGTGGGTGAAACTCTTCCAGCGACTCGCTCCGTCGATGGCTGACGCTTCGTACAGTTCCGCTGGAATCGCCTGCAG
>JAKADD010000226.1 GCA_021820825.1 Bacillota bacterium | reverse complement strand
AGTCGTCAGTCGTCAGTCGTCAGTCGTCAGTCGTCAGTCGTCAGTCGTCAGTCGTCAGTCGTCAGTCGTCAGTCGTCAGTCGTCAGTCGTCAGTCGTCAGTCGCCCAGCGCCTGTTGCCGCGCGCTGGGGGCTGGGGGCTGGCAAAGGATATGGCGCCTGAAATCCGCGGCCATAGACAAGTGCGTTTGCGGGTTCCCCATGCGCCGTATTTTCTTCTAATTCCCAAATGATGCAGAGAGATTTATCGCCCGGAATCGTCTTCCAGGAACCAGGAAGGCGGATGCGTATAGCTTCCGATACGCACGGACGGACATTCATTGGCCAGCATTTCAATCAGACCGAGCATCCCCACAGGTTCACTCGAGCGAGGCGGAACACGGTCGAGATAATAGTCAGGATCGATGTTCAGATTGCGCAGTTGCACCAGCCGTACTCCCGTATCACGAATGAAACGCGTCATGGCCGCAATTTCCTCCAGGGTGTCGGAAATGCCCGGAAAAACAAGATAATTAAGCGATACGATGACGCCGCGTTCAGCTGCATACGCCGTCGATTCCGCCACTTGCTCCAGCGAATACCCGCGCGGCTGATAGTACGCCTCGTAGTGATCCGCCAAAGCGCTGATAGTGGATACCCGCATGAGGTCGAGTCCGGCGTCGACGATGAGCCTGATTTGGGCGGTGAGCCCCGCGTTCGTGTTGATATTGATATACCCGGCGGCAACCGATTCGCGCGTTTTTGCGATCGCCTGCGCGATGTCCCGCCCTCTCGTTGACGGTTCTCCTTCGCAGCCCTGACCAAATGAAACAATTCCATCCGGCCCGGCGCTTTGCAGATGATTCACCATCACCTGAGCCATCTCTGCGACTGTTGGGCGAAGTGTCATCCGAATCTGCGGAGAGGGGAATCCCGAGTCGTCCGGTTGCTCACTGATGCATCCGATACAACCGGCATTGCAGGTTGCAGAAACGGGGATTGCCCCTTCACGGCGCCCAAAAAAAGTATTTCTGGAAGTTACGCATTCATAGTGCATGGCGCATGTCTCCAGGTGCCTGTACAGTCGATTGTCCGGGAAATTCGCGTCCAGTTCAACGAGTTTTTTCTGAACCGCACTGCTGTCATACTGTTCAGGATTCCAGGGTTGCGGATCATCGCTTCTCACCGCAGAAACATAGAACGCTCCTCGCGAAAACCCGACTGCCGTATATCCAAACAGCGGAAATGGCCGGATACCTTCAGGTTTGTGGAATGCGGGAAGATACAGCCTTGTGTACCCCTGGGGCAGTAACGCGCCAACCGCCTGAAATTCGGCAGGCATCGCTTTGAGAGCACCCGTTCCCGGATCGGCGCCAAGTGCTCTCGTGTTCGGCAAAGACACAAGACTGGCGCCATCTGGAAGCGGAATCCACTCTTGACGTTGCAGTTCTGTGACATTGCTCCCAGTACGGCCGAGTGCATGCAGCCGTGGCGTATCGAAAATCTCACCCTGCGTGTTGGCGTATACGATATTCAAATGCACTCACCTTGATTGTCTTTTTACCTGACGTTGGTTTGCCGTGCACGGGAAGGGCTTGGACGTGGCTGATCGCGAGTGTCGCGAGTGCTCTCCAGAGAGGCAAGAAATTCTGCGTTTGATTTTGTATGTGTAAAGCGGCGCAGGAAAATCTCCGAAAATTCGTTGTTATCCCCCAACGACTTTCGCAAAGCCCATATTTTATCCAGTTCTTCCGGAGTCAGCAGAGATTCTTCCCGCCGCGTGCCGGATCGTCTGATATCGATGGCTGGAAAAATACGTTTTTCGGCCAGACGCCTGTCCAGATGCAGTTCCAGATTGCCAGTGCCCTTGAATTCCTCGTAAATGACATCATCCATACGCGAACCTGTATCGATCAGGGCCGTGGCAAGAATGGTCAGGCTGCCGCCTTCTTCGATGTTGCGGGCAGCGCCAAAAAAACGTTTGGGACGGTGAAACGCCGCCGGATCGATGCCCCCCGACAAGGTGCGACCACTCGGCGGAATCACGAGATTGTAGGCTCTTGCCAGACGGGTAATGCTGTCCATTAAAATCACGACGTCGCGTTTATGTTCAACAAGCCGCATCGCGCGCTCCAGCACAAGCTCAGTCACCTTGATGTGATTCTCTGGCACTTCATCAAACGTCGACGCCACCACTTCCCCATTGACCGAGCGCTGCATGTCCGTGACTTCCTCCGGCCGCTCGTCAATCAGCAATACAAACAGGTCGATATTAGGATAATTGGTGGAGATGCTGTTGGCAATCTCTTTTAACAGCAGCGTTTTTCCAGCTTTTGGCGGCGCAACGATCAGTCCGCGTTGACCGAGTCCCACAGGAGCCAGCAGATCCATCATTCTTGTCGCGTACTTGTCAGACGTCGTTTCGAGAGTGATTTTCCCTTTGGGAAACAAAGGTGTAAGCGCGGGGAAGTGTGGGCGTTCAGCGGCAGTTTCAGGACTGGTTCCATTGACTGCTTCCACCTGCAACAAACCAAAATATCGTTCATTGTCCTTCGGCGGCCGAACCTTGCCGGAAACCAGATCGCCAACTCGCAAGTCAAAACGCCGAATCTGCGAAGCCGCAACGTAGATATCCTCTACGCTTGGGAGATAACCGATGGGCCGGAGAAATCCGTACCCGTCCGACATCACGTCCAGAACGCCGTCGGCAAAAATCAGTCCATCCTTTTCCGCCTGTGCGCGGAGCACAGCAAAAATCAGTTCTTTCTTTTTCATACTGGCATAATAGGGAATCTGAAATTCCTTGGCCAGTTTATAGAGTTCCGCGAGTTTTTTCGTTTCAAGCTCCTTAATTTGCAATTTTACCTACCCTCACTGTCACCAGATTGTTAACTTGCATTATAGCATGGTTGCCGCCGTATCATCACTTTATGCACGGATCCGGCAAAATGTCTTGGCCTTTATCATGCAGATACTACACCATAACAAGATTGGGTTTTTTCTGCAGGCGGTGACGCGTCTCGATAAATCGTACGGTTCCACTGCTGGCCCGCATGACAAGCGAGTGGGTTGTGGCGAGATCCCCCCCAAGAAAGCGGACCCCACGCAACAATTCCCCTTCCGTGACACCGGTCGCGGCAAAAATCGCGTCGTCGCCGCGCACGAGATCGTTCATTCTGAGCACCTGGCCGGGATCAGACAACCCCATCTGCAGGCAACGGCTCCGCTCACTTTCGCTCTGCGGCACCAGTCTGCCCTGAAATTCACCGCCCAGACACTTCAGCGCGGCGGCCGCCAACACGCCTTCAGGCGCGCCTCCGACGCCAAACATAATGTCAACTCCGGTCTCCGGAAACGCGGTATTGAGCGCGGACGCCACATCACCGTCCGTAATCAGTTTGATGCGCGCTCCCGTCTGGCGAATTCTGTGGATCAGATCGCTATGGCGCGGCCTGTCGAGCAAGATGGCGACCACATCGCCGATCGATTTTCCGGACGCCTTGGCGACCACACGCAAATTGTGCTCGACGGGAGCTTCAATGTCAACCAGCCCGCGGGCGATCGGACCAACCGCCAACTTGTCCATATACATGTCCGGAGCGTGCAAAAGCGTACCTTCGGGCGCAACGGCGACAACCGCCATCGCATTCCACAGTCCGTTTGCCACGATGTTGGTGCCTTCCAGCGGGTCGACCGCCACATCGACTTTATCGGTGCCATTGCCAAGTTTTTCGCCGATATAAAGCATCGGCGCCTCGTCCATTTCTCCTTCGCCGATCACGACCGTTCCGTCTATGGCAATCGTGTCAAAGACAGTTCGCATCGCAGTGGTGGCGGCGTTGTCCGCTTCGTTTTTCTTCCCTGTACCCATCCACTTGGCGGCAGCCAAAGCGGCGGCCTCCGTGACGCGCGCAAATTCCAGAGCCAGCTCCCGATCCAACTCCACACCTCCCTTCATATGAAATTCTGATCGCCCACAGCGTAGATAACCTGCAGCCTGCAACGCACAAGGATCAGAATTCAAATGTGATTTCGGACAGCCTCCGTTCGATTTCCGCTATCACCTGCCGCTCCGCTTCCAGTCCATCCGCTTCGAAGGTGACGCTCCAACGGATGAAGGCGCCAGCGTCATCCCAGGGAACTGTGGAAATCTGCTTCTCGGTGATCAGATACTGTGCAAAACTCTCTGCTGTGGGAAAGCGTTGCCCGCCCGCAATCCCTTTTGGAGCATGCGTATAGAGAAAGAACGATCCGCCGGGTTTAACGGCGTCAAAGCCGATGTTCCTAAGGGCCGACACAAGCAGATCGTGCCGCCGCGAATACTTCTTCGCAATACTTTGCGTGATCTCCGGATGCGCCAGGCCGTACATGGCCGCCCTCTGGATCGCCCGGAACTGCCCAGAGTCAGTGTTATCCTTGATCGCGGCAAATCCCTTCACAAGCAGTTCATTGCCGGCGACAAAGGCGATTCTCCAGCCAGTCATGTTGTAGGCTTTGGAGAGAGAGAACAATTCGACGCCCACCTCTTTGGCGCCTGGAACCGAGAGAAAGGACAGCGGTTGGCGGCCGTCGAAAGTAAGGGCGGCGTAAGCGGCGTCATGAACAACCACAATGTCATTGCGCTTCGCAAACGCCACGACTTCGGCAAAAAACTCCTGCGTTGCGGTGGCGCCGGTTGGATTGTTGGGGTAGTTCAGATAAAGCAGTTTGGCCCGGCGACAGACATCCTGCGGAATGGCCGCCAAATCAGGCAAAAACGAGTTGTCCGGCATAATGGGCAGGGTGTGGACCGTTCCGCCCAGATACACTGTATGCGTTCCCAACACCGGATAGTTGGGAACGGGCATGATCGTGATATCCCCTGGATTGATGAATACACTGGGGAGCATGGCCAGCGCCGGTTTGGATCCGATCGCGTGGATGATTTCCCGCTCCGGATCGATCCC
>JAKADD010000225.1 GCA_021820825.1 Bacillota bacterium | reverse complement strand
ACGAAGACACGTCGCGCTGCACAAACACCCGCCACGAAATGGCGTTCAACACGATAAAATAAATCGCCAGCACAGCGATTGAAAAGCCCATCGTCATACCGGCGACGGGGGGTCCGCCCGTGATGTACTGCATAAGATCCGTATTGGAAAAAAGAATGTATTTGTCCCACGAGAAGCCGCTCAGCACATGCACCAGCGAGACGCCGACAAACAGGGTGATGATCGAAATGGCGATCGCCAGGGAACTGCTTCGAAAGACGGCGGAGATCATGAAGGCGATCGTCACGATCATGACGCCCGAGATCAGCGCAAACGCATACCCGAGAAGGATATAGGATCCGGCCGTCATCTGCGTGACCACCTGCTTGGCGTTCACGAGGACGAACGGTTCGCCGACGCCGCTCATGCCAAAAAAGATCCCTCCGACGATGATCGACGAAACGAGCACCAGCGCGAACATCACGCACGTAACGAGCAGGATGGACACATATTTTGAGAGGATGATGCGCGTCCGGTTCACAGGCTGTGTCAGCAAGGCTTTGATCGTTCCACTCGCAAATTCTCCCGCGACGATGTCGCCGGCCACAACCGTTACGAACACGACACCGATTTGGGCTACGCTCAGCGCGCCGATGGTGAATATCCAGGCGTCCTGGTGTCCGGGAGGCAGATTGTGAGCGATGTCGTACGTGTTTACGGCCACTTGCGCCTTGATCTGCGCGCGGGCAGTCGCAGGCAGATTTCCGTGCGGTTGGGAGAGCATCGCCTCCGCTTGGGCGTTTTGGCTCAATAGCGTCTGTTTCCAGTTTGTACTCGGCTTGAGATGGGCGTTGATGATGACCGCCGCGACCACCACGATGACGACGATCAGCGCCGCCATGATCCAGGTTCGCAAACGCAAGGCGATCTTGATGGATTCATTTTGAATGAGCCTAAGCATGTCGCACCTCTCCCGTCATCTCAAGGAACGATTCTTCCAGCGTCTTTGTGACTGTGCGAACTCCGGACACCCTCACACCAGCGTGGACCAGGGCGGCAACCACATCGGCCACCGCGAGAGGGTCGAGCACCACATCCAGTTCGCCGTTATCCGGCGCGGTCTGACACACGAGATCTGCATTTGCAAATACACTCATCGCCAGTTCCCGATTATCCACTTTGAATCGCGTGGTCTGGGCCGCAGTCGCCGCGTCGCCCTTCATTTCGTTCATGGATCGGATGTCGACCAATTTGCCGTCCTGAATGATGGCCACCCGGTCGCACATCAGTTCCATCTCCGCGAGCAGATGCGAAGACACGATGACAGACATGCCCCGCTGCGCGGCGAGTGTGCGCAAATGATCGCGAAACTCCCGTATCCCGGCCGGATCCAGTCCATTTGTGGGCTCGTCCAGTATCAATATGGAAGGATTGCGCAACAGCGCCTGCGCCAAGCCCAGACGCTGCCGCATGCCCAGCGAATACTTCCGGACCTTGTCGTGAATTCGGCTTTTCAAACCGACCAGTTGAATCACTTCGTCAATACGGGCACGGTTGACGCCGGATGTCATGCGGGCAAAGTGAAGCAGATTCTGATATCCGCTCAAATACTTGTACATTTCCGGATTCTCGACGATGGCGCCGACACGGCCCATCGCGGCTTCAAAGTCTTTGGTCACGTCCACGCCGTGCACGAAGACGCTGCCTTTGGTGATTCCGATCAGGCCCACGATCATCCGGATCGTTGTCGTTTTCCCCGCGCCGTTCGGTCCGAGCAGGCCAAATACTTCCCCTCCCCGCACAGCAAACGAGAGATCGTCGACGATTGTTTTGCGACCGATCACCTTAGTCAAATTTTTTATTTCGAGTGCGGCTGCGTTGGTCATGAATGTCCTCCTATTGGCGATAGTGAGCGAGCATGTGTCAGCTCTATTTCGAAAATACGGTGGTCTCTGCCGGTCGGGGTCATATCTTGCGCCCCTGCTCAGACAGCGCTGTCGCTAAACTCGCGACGGGCGCAAGATATGACCCCGACCCGCGCGGGTTTTTGCATTCATTCAAGGCGGATCGATCCAGATATGTTCCCATTTGTGGTTAAGTCCTATTATACAGGGAATCGTCGGCAGAGCACGGGATCGCCAATAGCTCTGTTTTATCTTTCAGTATTATTTGTGTATACTCATTTCGGTGAATTCTGTTGGAGAGGGTCGTTGTCTTATGGGAGAAGGATATGTCGCCGTTACCGGAGGGCGCATCTGGTATAGAATGATGGGCCATGGCAGCGCAACGCCGCTCGTACTGCTGCATGGCGGACCCGGGTTTTCGAGCCTGGGAACGGACGGCTGGCTGGGAACTTTGGGCGACGAACGGCGTGTGATTGTGTATGACCAATTGGGCGCGGGCAATTCGGACAGGCCAAATGATGTTGCGCTTTGGCGCGCGGATCGCTTTGTCGAGGAACTGGGGCAACTGCGCAGCGCCCTGGAACTCGATGAAATCCATCTCCTGGGCCACTCTTGGGGAACGATGCTGGCGGGCGCTTATTTGCTCACTCAGCCGACCGGAGTGAAGAGTGTCATTTTTTCCAGTCCGTGTCTGAGCGCTCCGCGCTGGGCGCAGGACCAGGAGGCGCATTTGCAGCAGTTGCCTGTGGAAGCGCAGGACACCATCGCACGGTGCGAAGCCGCCGGTACGACTGACAGTGAGGAGTATCAGGCGGCCATGATGCTGTTTTACAGGCGTTTTGTCTGTCGAATGGATCCTTGGCCGACGGTGTTGGAGCAAGCCTTCGAGACGGCGAATATGCAGGTTTACAATACCATGTGGGGCCCGTCAGAGTTTTCTGCCACCGGGAACCTGAAAGAGTTTGACGTTACGTCAAGATTGCATGAAATCAGTATTCCCACTCTGTTTCTCTGTGGGAGATATGATGAAGCCACTCCGGAAACGACAGCCTATTACCAAAGCCTTGTTCGGGATGCAAAGTATCATGTCTTTGATCACAGCGCCCACATGACCTTTCTGGAGGAGCCCGACGAGTATCTCCGGGTGGTCGGGGATTTCCTGAAGACTGTGTGAGCGAAGGCCGATTCTTTGTCGGAACGTTCGCGGATTAGCAGGGAGAGGCCAAGATCATCCTGGAGAAGCGGCTGTGATTTTAACACAATATGCCGAAGCAGACAGCAAAGTCTGCTTCGGCAAGTCAGCGTCTGCTTCGGCAAGCCAGCGTCTGCTTCGGCAAGCCAGTGTCTGCTTCGGCAAGCCAGTGTCTGCTTCGGCAAGCCAGTGTCTACTTCGGCAAGCCAGTCGGCGCATTGACGACGGTATGGTTGTACTCTGCGTTCTGGGCGAGACTCCACTGAAATGTCACGTCAGTAACCGCCCGCTCGAACTGCGTCCGTTTCGATTCAGTCGTCATCGGAACAGCGGAACTGGGAATATTCACCGAGACCTGTTCCTGGCTATAGGATATCAGGGGCGTTCCTGGCTGTGGTCCATTTTTCGTCAATGTGACATCATACTGCAGGGTGATGTGCATCCCTTTCGCAAACACCTGCTCCAGGACCGTCTGTTGTTGCGGCGTCAGCGCAAGATTGCTGAACTGCGCGTATTGCTGCACCATTTGCTGGACGAACTTGGGCTGTGCGGAAAGATTGAACGATGCGGTATAATGCAACCCTGCGGCGGTCGGAACGGCTGTCACATCCGCCAGCATGGAGCTGTTGAACAGTTGTTGCGAAGCGGCCGGATTCGCTGAGACGGTCTGCTGAATGGGCTGCCAGCCCTGACCGTTATTTGCAAACGTCTGATTTCCTTGCCGGAAGAGTTGCAGCGACTGCGCTTCTTTTCCATTGAGATAACCAATGATCGATTCGCTGATATTCAGGCCGGCCGCAACTGGCGACCGATTCACAGTAAACACATCTTTTTCGGTCTGATCCAGTTGTTTAAACTGCTGAACCGCCTGCGGGATCTTCAGGGCAGCCGGCGTCAGGACAAACGTTCTGGCAATCGTAATGGTGTCCTGTGCCTGTAGCCAGGGCGCATCCTGCAGAATGCGCATCCCCTGAAGCAGATCTTCCGCCTGAGTCTGGCTGACCTGCCAGGATGCAGGAACATAGTCGAGTTGAGTGGACTTCATCGTCTGCAGACGCGACATGATGGTCAAATCCTCAGCGAGACTGAGATTGGACTGTGTGCTGATTCCCTGGAACACCCCTTTTTGTTGCAGCCACTGTAAAGCGCTCGTGCCCTGCGGCAGAGACAGATTCAGCAATGTGGCTATGGCATTGGCCGCCATTGTCGCGGAGACGGGATCTTTGACGCCAAACAGTGAACTGGAATCTGGTTTCATCAGACCTAACTGAGCGGCTGCGTTGACCGGACCCCACGTCCAGGAGGATGTCGCTACATCTTTATAGGGAGAGGTTCCCGGTGGATGCAGGGTAATTCCCAGTTCACCGAACAGGTTGTACAGAAACACCCCTTTTGTGATCAGCGGAGAGGTCGCAGTTGCGCTCACATTCTGCGCGGCCCATGCTGGAGCTGGAACAGTCAACAGACCCATCCCGGACAAGAGTAAAAGCGAAGAACCTACTGTTTGCAGCCACCGTCTTTTTTTCATCGACAAACCCCTCCTGAATGATGTTGCGCTACCTTGCTGCCTTGCTGTCCTACTGCTTTACTGCGTGGCGACCCACTTGAGATGGTGCGTGAGATTCAGCAGCGACATCGGGGGGTTGAACCACTGCTTCTGCACGAAGTACATAGTTTTCGACAGATAGTACCTTGACCAGGTAGGGTCCCAATACACCCAGCGTCCGCCAATCCAGGATCGATTCCACGAATGCCCAATATTGCCGCTGTCCGCAACGCCAGCTTTCGAATCGCTCGCATAGCCGACGAGCATTTGGGTGGGGATTCCGAGCGAGCGCATCAGGGCGTCCGCAACGTTGGAGTAATCAACGCAGATGCC
>JAKADD010000224.1 GCA_021820825.1 Bacillota bacterium | reverse complement strand
AGGTTGGGCAGGTGCATTTTATCGGATTCTCCGGAAGCCGGCAGCTTATAGTCCAAAATATAGCGTACTTTCTCCGATTGAACGCTCTGCAAAAAGGGCGCTATATCAATCGCTCCGCTGGTCTCCACATGAATATCGACAATCTGCGGCAAAGCCGCCAACGCGTTTAAAAGGAGCGCAGAACGTTCTCTGTACATGAGCGGCTCTCCGCCAGTCAGACAGATCCGTGTGGACCGGTACGCGGACACACGTTGCACAATCTCGTGTATTGTCAAAATCAACTCCGCCCGCTCGGGGGCGTAGCTATAAGTGGTGTCGCACCACGAGCAGCGCAGCGGGCAGCCAAATAGACGTACAAACACAGTGGGAAACCCCGCAGCCGTGCCCTCACCCTCGACGGTTTCAAATATCTCAACGAGGGGCAGCGTCGCTTCCGCCGCAGTTGGCGTCCGGTTCATGCTTCCATCTCCCGGCGCGTGATCTCGACCGACGATGTAGGCGTTTCATAGAGCACAATGCGCTCCACACGCTTGTCCGGGTGGTTGGCCTGGAGCGCTTCGTCGATCCGCTGAAACATCCAGACGACCATGTTCTCGGCTGTCGTATTCATAGGCGGCAAGACTGCGTTCAGATACTGATGATCAAGGCGGTCAACAACCGCCTGGCTGACGATAGTTTTGACATCCGCAAAATCGATGGCGATTCCCTTTTCATCCGGAGGCGCGCTCACGCTGACGGCAAGGCGATACGTATGGCCGTGCAGACCTACGCACTTCCCCTCATACGCATAAAGATGATGGGCCGCGTCAAACACAAACTCTTTGGTAACCAACACACGCCTGTCATGGTAACGCAACTCCGAGAGCGCAATGTCGGCATCCAGCCGCAACAGTCTTTCAGGCATCGCAAAATCCATATGATCACTCCCACAAGCAACAGACGGTCTGCGCTTTCCGTTAAGCATCTCACACTATAGATTCAAAGTGAAGCAAAGTCCAGACTGCGACGTCACAGCATCGCTTGCTCCTTTTCTGACATCGTGCAATAATGACCTGAAGTGAGACCGCGCACCGTGCTGAACGAACTGCGGTGGAAAGGTCGGGATGTATCTGCCTTCGACTTTTAAACGGATTCTTATAGGCCGTCCGAGGAAGTTGCGAGAGCTGCAAGATCAACGTCTCTCGAAACTGAAGGCATTGCCCATCCTTTCCTCCGACGCACTCTCATCCGTTGCGTATGGCTACGAAGCGGCGCTGGCCGAGTTGGCGTTCGCCGGAGTGGCCGGGCTTTGGATCGGCCTGCCGATCGCAGCGCTCATCGTGATTCTTCTGATTACACTGATCCTGTCTTATCTGCAGGTGATCAAGGCGTATCCGGGCGGCGGCGGCGCATACGCGGTCGCATCCGACCAGTTTGGACCGGTGGCGGGACTTGTCGCCGGGTCGGCCCTGCTTATCGACTACACGTTGACGGTAGCCGTGTCCGTATCGTCGGGGATCGCGGCCATCACATCGGCCTTTCCCAGTCTGCTCCCGTGGACCGTGCCGATGTGCATCCTGTCGATACTGGTCATCATGGTCATGAATCTGCGCGGATTGCGTGAATCCGCGTCCATATTCATGTGGCCCACGTATGCCTTTGTGTTTTCCATGTTCGTGCTGATTGTCGTTGGCTTCTTTCATCTGCAGCATGCGGGATGGCATTATTCAACGACGCCGCACTTTGGCGTGTTGCCAAAAGAAATCACCCTGCTCGTTCTGCTGCGGGCGTTCGCTTCTGGCTGCTCGGCGCTCACAGGGATCGAGGCCATCTCCAACGCCACACCGCAGTTTCGCGACCCCGTCATCAAGAACGGGCAAAAAACGCTCCTTTGGCTAGGTCTCCTGTTAGGTCTGATGTTCGCTGGAACAGCCTATCTGGCGTATATTCGCGGTCTGCAATACAACCCGAACGTCACCGTGTTGTCAAGACTGGCAGCCGATAATTTTTCATCAGGTATATTCTACTATTTTATACAATTTTCAACATTTGCGGTGCTTATTCTGGCTGCCAACACATCCTATAGTGGTTTCCCCCTGCTCGCCGCGTTGATGGCAAGGGATAAATTCATGCCGCATATGTTCATGTTACGCGGCGACCGTCTTGGATACAGCAACGGAATCATCGTGTTAAGCACTCTTGCGATCATCATGGTTGTGATCTTTAACGGACAGACCAATTCACTCATACCGCTGTACGCCATTGGAGTGTTTCTTTCGTTTACTCTGGCGCAGTCGGGCCTGGTCAAACGCTGGGCGCTGACGAAACCGGAAGGATGGTTGTGGCGTGGAGCCCTCAACACGTTCGGGGCGTTTCTGACTGCGACCGTCACAGTGGTTTTCTCGGTTGCCAAATTTACACAGGGCGCGTGGATTGTGCTGATTGTCCTTCCACTGCTCATTTACTGGGGTCTCAAAGTTCGCAAACACTATACAGCCGTCGCTGACGACCTGCGGATTGACATGACGCGGATCAGACCCAGTGCGCATAAAACGATTGTGATTGTGCCTATTGCGGGCGTCAACCGTGTGGTGGCGAACACGCTGTCATACGCACTCTCCATCTCGGACCAGGTGATCGCCTTCTATGTCGGGTTTGAAGACGATGCCATCCTGCACATGGAGGACAAGTGGGAACAGTGGAACACGGGCGTTCGACTGGTCACCGCGCGCAGTCAGTACCGTTCCATCGTGCGCCCGCTCATGCGTTTTCTGGCAACGATCGAAAACTGGGAAGGTGAGCCCGATCATGTGATCGTGGCAATTCCTCAGTTTATCGCCAAACACTGGTGGCAAAACCTGCTGCATAATCAGACAAGCCTGATGCTGAGAACCATTCTACTGTATCGCAAGGACATCGTCGTCACGACTGTGCCCTATCATTTGACAAAGTGAGCGAGGAACCATGACCATCTGGGTTGACGCTGACGCCTGCCCCCGCCATGCCTTGGCCATCACACGCGAAACCGCCGAAAAATATGGCGTCGACATGTGGACGGTCAGCAATTACAGCCACGAATTCACTCATGAACGGCATCTTACCGTGGATGCATCGCCCCAGGCTGCGGATCTGGCCATTCTGTCGCGGCTTTCAAGAGGCGATATTGTGATTACACAGGATTATGGACTCGCCGCGCTGGTGCTTGCACGCGGTGGACATGCCGTGTCGCCAATCGGAAAACGTTACACAAACGACAATATTGATCAGATGTTGTTCGAAAGGGATCTTGCAGCGAGAGCGAGAAGGTCCCGCAAAAAGATCCGCATGAAAGGCCCACCCCCCCGAACTGGCGAGGATGACAGGCAATTCGCCGATCAGTTGGAACGTCTCCTTGCCGAACTGAATCCGCGCATGGAGAACTGAACAAGAAGAATTGAGCTGCTAAGACAGTTCACTGCTGGATATCCTACAGGACAAGATGCAGCACGCGTCTGCGCCGCGTTCGGGAGGTTCCTCATGCAAAAACCGTCTCTTGTGTCGCTGCTGACAGGTGTGCTGGCGGTCAGTATGTTCGCCGCGTCCGGAACTGTGACATACGCGGCGGCGACCCGATCCGCCGACCGTCCGGACTATGTTCGTCTGTTCCCACATGTGTTCGCACGCCAAGGGCCGCCCCGCATGCAGGTTTCCCTGACATTCGACGACGGGCCTGACGCACGCTATACAGTGCAGATTCTTGATATTCTGAAACGGGAAGGTGTGCATGCCACGTTTTTCGTGCTGGGATCTCAGGTGCGACGGTATCCGGATGTCGCGCTGCGGATCGTTCGGGAAGGCCATGCGCTTGGCAACCACAGTTTTGATCACCGCAATCTGCGCACGATGGACAGACAGGCGCGAAACTGGGAAGTCACCTCAACCGACCGCGAATTACTCCGCACAACTGGCCGCCATACGCGGTACTTCCGCGCACCATACGGCAGTGTTGACAGTCAGGTCATCACGCAATTGGGGCGCATGGGCTATACCGTGGTCAACTGGACCGTCGATTCCAGCGACTGGCGCAGCATTCCTTCTGCACAGGTGGTCAAAAACGTGCTTTCCAACATACGGCCAGGCGCCATCATTTTGCAGCACTGCGCAGGCAACGACAAAGAGATTCTGACGGGAACCGTGGCCGCTCTTCCTATCATCATTCATAGCCTGCGCGCAGCAGGCTATGGCTTCGCGACTGTTCCGGCGCTGCTGGCGCCAGAAACTCGCGCAGTCCATGCAAAACACGCGATGAGACGGGCTGCGCTGTCATCCACCACGCCATTGCCATAGTAAATGCCGTAGCAAATGCCATAGCAAACTGGATATTTTATTTAGATGCTATACTTATTAGCGTATCACAGTTTGACTGTCAATGATTCAAAACAAGGAGGAAGAGTGTTGGAGATAGCGCACGGCGTTCATCTGCTGGAGGAGACCAAGGGCAGCTACGTCTATCTTGTATTGGGTTCTGAACCCATCCTCGTCGACACGTTTTTCCCCGGAAAAAGTGAGCGGGTCATTGCCGGACTTGAACGGCTGGGCATGCGGGCGCAGGACATTGCGCACATCCTGCTCACTCACAGCGACGTGGACCACATTGGCAACGCAAAGCGTCTGCAGCAACTGTCAGGCGCAAAACTGTGGGCTCCACGCGGCGAATTGCAGCTTATCCAGGGCGCACAAAAAGATGCGGGGATGCGTCGGCTGATCAAAGCCGTGATCAGGGTGGAGGCGCCGGTCATCGATGCTGTTTACGAACCCGGTCAACGGATCGGCAACCTGGAAGTGATCCCGTCGCCAGGCCATACGCGTGACCACGTGTCCCTGCTCCATGACGACGTCCTCTTGGCCGGAGATCTCGTGACCACCCGCAATGGCAGGCTGAGACCGTCTCCCGGTCTTTTAACCTGGAATAAAGAGGCATTGCGCAAATCGTTCCAC
>JAKADD010000223.1 GCA_021820825.1 Bacillota bacterium | reverse complement strand
ACCGAAAACAAGGTGCACAGCTTTTACAATCCCCCTGGTTGAGCTTTGGCACTATACGACTTTGAGCGATGCTCAGCCACATTAAGTAAAGCCTTAAGCCGGCAGTACCTGTTCAACCCATTGGCGTCTTTCGACGTTTCCGGGCAGTGGCATGTATTCGTATAGAAGCCTCGCCTAACGAGGATTGGTCATATGCAATTAACGGGAAACTCAAAATGCCTTTTTCCTAAATGCACTGTATCATCATTCGCAGCCGTTGTCAATGGGTTAGGACTGTTTTGAATACGCCTGAGAGCTCGTAAAATGTTGATAATTTGACAAGATACTTTGATAAATGGGATGTTCATTCGGGATGCCCGTGTATTTCGTGATGGTTGGCTGCACCCCGTTTTGCTTGATGGTGGTCTGCAGTGTCATGGCCTGGTCGTCTTTGTCGTAATCAAACATGAACGCCGCCGCCAAGGCTGACGTTAGATTGGGAGTGTCCAACCCGTTTTCATAAGCTTGCATTGCAGGTCCAACCAGCCGCTCGTCGGCAGAAAGTTTGCGAATGGGAGATCGTCCAACCCGTACGATTTTGTCGATCAAGTGTGGATTTGAAAAGCGTTGCAAAGTTCGCCGAATATAACCCCTGTGCTGCTCTCTGTCAAAATGGTATTTCTTAATGAGCAGCTCCCCTGTTTCTTCCAAAATAAGTCGAATCTTTTCCCTCATCCGCTGGTTTTTCATGACTTCCTGGATGGTTTGACAGCCCTCAATATAACCCAGGTAGGCCGCACTACAGTGACCGGTGTTGACCGTGAAGATCTTGCGCTCGATATACGGATCAAGCGAATCCACGTAACGGACTCCGGCAATTTCCGGAATCGTTTCACGCAAGTCAGAGCGATCGATAATCCATTCATAAAAAGGTTCCACTTTGACCATCAACGGGTCTTTGTATTGCTGCACAGGAACAATCCGATCGACAACAGAGTTTGGGAAACCGATGTATTGATTCACTTCCGCGCGCAATTCACTATCAATATGTGGATAAACGAATGTCTTGAGTCTGGAACTGGCTCGAATGGCATTTTCACACGCAATAACGTTCAATGACTTCGGGTCTTGTATCATACGCCTCTCGATGCCTTTCGCGATCACTTCTGCAATGCTTTTGAGGGCGTTGACGCCAACCGCGGTTGTCACCAGGTCTGCCTCGGCAACGGCTCGTATCACCGCCTCCCGATTTTTCACACTTATACCGGTCACGTTTCTTACAGTGATAGAGTCAGCCGCGTCGTTGGCCAGCGTCACAGTGTAATGACGCCGTTGCTGAAGCAGCGATATCTTTTCCGAATTGCGCACGATAAAGCGGATCTCATAGCCCGCTTGGGACAACAACATCCCGATAAAACCCCGACCGATGTTACCCGCACCGAAATGAACGGCTTTCACAAGCGAAGACTCCCTTTCATGTTGCTATGACGATTCCGAACTTGAGGCAAGGCCAATCTTGAGACCTTTGTATGAAAGAAAAAACCCCGTCAAAGACGGTGTTGCTTTGCTGTGCCGTTTATACTGCCGACTCAGCACTTACATCACATTCACTGCTGCGGTGTCTGTTTGAACGGAATCCAATGGGCAGCGCATCCAGATGCACTGTATCAGGAGGATAGCGAACAATCATCAGTATTCGCCTACGAGGTTAGCTGACGGATTCGGCGTCATCCAAAGTAACGACGATGCCTATATCAACTTGCGGGCGCAAATTGATAATTCACCCCAAAATGTGGTTCCCCCGTTTTCGTTCCGCACTACCGGATCAGAAATTAGGCCCGTTCTTCGACTGTCTTGTGGTTGAAGAAGGCTTGTTTTTACGTTGATTTCCTTAGCTGTGTATATATTATAGCACTAAAAAGTGTTCGTATGTCAAGTTTACTCCCCAAGCCGAACGCGAAGAAGTGAAACTTGTACGACAAGCGTTATCGGTCGTTCATATATCACACATTGCGTCATATTATATGACACTATATTGCGTGGGATCATCAGGAGACTGACAGGTCCGCCGCCCGGTCAGGTCGGACTGATCCGGAACAAGGCGGACCTGTCAGTCTCTCCGTTATAGACCCAAGTGCTTGGCGATGATGGTTTTCATAATCTCATTTGTGCCTGCGTAGATGGACATCACGGCGATGTCCCGGTAACGGCGGGCAATCACATAATCCTCCATGTATCCGTAACCACCATGCAGTTGCAGACATTCGGCGATCACCTGCTGAGCCGTATCGGTTGACCACCATTTGGCCATGGAAACCTCTGCAACAATACTCTCTCCGTCCATGTGCCGGGCAATCAGCTGATCCAGGAAGACGCGGCTGATTTTAATCTGAGTGGCCATTTCCGCCATTTTGAAGCGGGTGTTCTGAAATTTGCTGATGGATTGGCCAAAGGCCTTACGCTGCTTCACATACTCGGCGGTGACGCCCAGCGCCTCCTCCATCGCGATCTGCGCACTGATGGCCACCAGCAATCGTTCCTGCTGAAGTTTTTCCGTCAGGTAACGAAACCCTTCCCCTTCCTGACCCAGCAAACTGTCCGCCGGAACCAGGCAATCCTCGAAAAACAGTTCAGCGGTGTCCTGACTGTGTTGGCCTATTTTGTTCAACTTGCGACCGCGGGTGAATCCATGCGCTCCCTCCTCCACCACGAACAGGCTGAGGGCATTCTGGCCTGGACTCGCCTGCGTATCCGTTTTGCACGCCACCACCACCAGGTCCGCCTGGACGCCGTTGGTGATGAACGTTTTTTGTCCGTTGATGACATAAGAAGCGCCGTGGCGCGCCGCCGTGGTGCGGATGCCTGCCAGATCCGAACCCGCTCCCGGTTCCGTCATGGCGATCGCGGTGATGTGCTCGCCGCTCACGCAACCGGGCAGCCAGCGGCGCTTTTGTTCCTCTGTGCCATAACTGACCAGGTAGGGCGTCACAATATCGTTGTGCAGTCCGATTCCCAACATGCCTGAGCCAACCCGTTCAAGTTCTTCATTGATCACCACGGAGAATCCGAAATCCGCATCAGCTCCTCCGTATTGCGCAGACACCATCGGACACAAGAATCCCTGTTTCCCCATCTTCAGCCAAAATGCTTTTGGAATCAAACGTTCCTGTTCCCATTGATCAAAATGGGGAATTGCTTCCTTTTCCAAAAATCGGCGCACCGATCGCCGGAAAATATCATGCTCTTCTGTAAGATACAGGTGTCGCAATGAATCCACTCTCCTTCAACGCGGCGCCATGCGAATGGCGCCGTCAAGACGGATGACTTCCCCGTTTAACATCGAATTCTCCACAATATGCCTGGCCAGCATCCCGTACTCCCTGGGCTGCCCCAGGCGCTGCGGGAAGGGAACCTGCGCACCGAGGGAACGGCGCGCCTCTTCTGACAACTGCCCCAGCATCGGAGTGTCAAAGATACCCGGCGCAATACTGACAACGCGGATGCCGTATTGGGCCAACTCTCGGGCAATGGGTAAAGTCGTGCCCACCACGCCGCCTTTGGAAGCCGAATACGCCGCCTGACCAATCTGACCGTCAAAGGCCGCCACCGAAGCGGTTGTGACGATAACGCCCCGCTCTCCGCCTACGTCGGGTTCCGTGTCGCGAACAGCGGCCGCCACCCAGCGAATGACATTGAACGTTCCGATTACATTCACCTCGATCACGCGGGCGAACTGATCCAGGGGATGAGGGCCATTTTTGCCCAGCACCTTCACCGCGATTCCGACACCCGCGCAGTGGACCGCCCCGTGCACCGGGCCAGACTCAGCCACCATAGCCACCGCGTTTTGCACGCTCTCGCTGTCGGTGACATCCGTCCGCACAAAACGCCCGCCTGTTTCCTGCGCCACCCGTTCGCCGGCCGCTTCGTTCACATCAAATACAGCGACATGCGCGCCAGCCTCCGCAAACACTCTGGCTGTACCCGCCCCCAACCCCGATCCGCCGCCTGTGACGATGAATGTTTTGCCCTGCAGATCCATTGTCTGGGCCTCCTGTTTTTCCGTTTATTGTCCAATTATTGTCCAAGCCGCTCGATGACGGTCGCGTTGGCCATGCCTCCCCCTTCGCAAATCGCCATCAGTCCATAGCGCCCCTTGCGTTGCTCAAGAGCGCTCAGCAGACTCGCCGTGATCCGCGTTCCAGTGGCGCCAAGCGGATGACCGAGCGCAATCGCGCCGCCGTGGACATTGACTCTGTCCCATGATGCGCCAATTTCCTTTTGCCAGGCTAGGACGACAGAAGCAAACGCTTCGTTGACTTCAAACAGATCAATGTCGTCCACGGTAAGCCCCGCCCGCTCCAGCGCCTTGCGCGTAGCCGGGATGGGGCCAGTCAACATGGTCACCGGATCGACACCGGTTACTGCGAACGACGCGAACCGCGCCCGCGGACGCAGCCCCAACCGTTTCGCCGTCGCTGGCGTAGTCACAAGAACCGCGCTTGCACCGTCGGAAATCTGGCTGGCATTCCCGGCGGTGATCACTTCAAGATCGGGAAACGCCGGCGCCAGCATCGCCATTTTTGCCAGAGTGGTATCCGCTCGGATGCCCTCGTCTTCAAAGAACTCTTTCTTATCACCCGCTGTGTGAACGGGCACAGGCACAATCTCTGCCTGGAACTGTCCTGCCTGGCGCGCCGCCGCCGCCAACTGATGGCTGCGCAACCCGAAACGGTCCAGATCCTCGCGGGTGAATCCCCACTGTTTCGCGATCATCTCCGCCCCCAGCGCCTGATCGAAAAACGTCCGGTTAAAGCGATCCAGCTGATACCGCCGCTGTAAATCTTCCGTCATGGGCGTACCGTGAATTCCTATGGTGCTGAGCATGGGCACGCGCGTCATCGATTCCACGCCGGCGGCGATGGCGATATCATACGCCCCCGCCATGATTCCCTGCGCCGCGAAGTTAAGCGCTTGCAAACTGGATCCGCACTGACGGTCGATCGTCACCGCCGGCACGGATTCCGGCAATCCAGCAGACAGCCACGCATTACGCCCGATATTGGCCGCCTGTTCTCCCACCAGA
>JAKADD010000222.1 GCA_021820825.1 Bacillota bacterium | reverse complement strand
CCCCTTCCCGGTCAGCAGCGCCTCCTCAATCCGTGCGGCCGCATCGCCCGCAGGCAGCAGGTCTTTGCGTTTGTGCTGCAAACTGCGCAGGCCGAAGGCGATGACTTCTTGCAGATCGGCGTTTAGCAGGGTGTTCCCCAGTTGATGCTGAAGAATCTCTTCCCCTCCTTTAAACAGTCCATATGCGGCGGCCGTCTCCAACGGGTTTTGCGAGTCGAACCCCCCTTTTCGAATTCTTTCCCAGTCCTCTTCTGAAATGCCTGCAGTCATACGGAGTCCTCCCTTCGTTTGTTCAACCTTCGTTTTTCAGCCCTGGACGGAGCCCTGCCTGAGAAATCGCACGGCACGGTTGACCAGGTCGCCGGGAACCGCCGCGATTGAATCGAAACGAAGAATGAAATTAAGAAAATCCACATGAGGAACATCCTCATCCAGTAAGTGAATCCGCGTTTCCTTTGAGCCAAGGCCATTCTCGGATACGGTGGAATGAACGATTCCGCTGACATGGTCGACATCAAAATACATGGAAGGGATGTGTAGATAGAGTTGTTCTCCCTCATTTTTACTTAAAATATGGATCAAGGTGTCCCGCCAACCCGATGTTTCATTGACCCAGTCCGCAATCAGAAGCACCCGCTCTCCGTCCTGGCCGCTCGCCGTCCATTGCGGGTCCGTCGGCGACAGGGGATTGAAGTCGGCGGTTCTCACCGGGATATAATGCAGTTCTCGGGAATACGGAACGTTTGTCATCGCTGCAGATTTGCGAAGGTATTTGCCGCCGTTGATTTGATACACGTGGCCGGATGAGGGGATCTGGTGAAAAGTCGCCGACCCGATATGGTGAACGAAAGATCCGCCAATTACCGCGTTTCGGTAGCCGGCGATCTGCGACCGGGCGCTCCAGTCGCTGTCATCCGAGGATCCGGCGCCGAACCAGAAATCCGCACCGCCGATCTTGTCAAGGAGATCCCGCCGACATGCGACGCAGGATGTGATGATCCTTCCGACGAGGGTCTTTCGGCCCCTGGTTTCGGCCATGAATTTCTGGGCGTACGCCGGCATTTCCGCAATCGTGGGGTAATCCGGTTCGGCGTACTGTTCCAGGATCGACGTGTACGTTAAATACGGCACCGCCAAACCCAGCGCCGGATCCTCAAGAAGGGCCTCCGCGAGCGAATCCAGCCATCCATACGGAAAAATCAAATCGTTGTTTACAAATGCGATGAGGTCTCCGGTGCTGCGTCCCAGCCCCACATTCATGCCCATTGGAATCCCGAGGTTCTCCTCTAACCGCACATATGAAATCGAAATGGATGGATCGGAGAGTTCTGTTGAAATGGCCGGACCCTGCGCTGTCGTCACATCCGTGGAGCCGTTGTCGACAATCAGCAATTCGATCCCGCGCGAACGGAGCGCGGGAGTGAAGGAAGGGACCAGGGACTGGATCGCGTCGCGGGTGAGTTCCCAGTTGTTGTGACAGAGTAGGACGATACTCATTTTCAAATCACACACCTCCAGTCGGAGACTCCCATTGCCTGCTCTTATAGATAACGGTATGCTGTGAGCTTTGTGGTGGATTGGACGGATCACACCATTGGATCCGCTGAATTTGCCGCATCTGCTTGCGGTGTTTTGCGATCCCGCGATAGGATGGCGCCGAAATGGTCTTTGTGCTCTCGCCGGAAGACGGGGCGGCCGATGTTCGAGTGCGCTACTTTGCACCATTTGCGGATGTTGGCAACCAGCGCGCGGATCGGAAGGCGCAGTACATTTGGGCCAGCACCAAGGAGAGTCTTCCGTTCGCAGATGACTCATTTGATATCATCTATACGAAGAAGGGACCTTTTGTTTACCGCGAGGCCAATCGACTGACGAGACAGGGCGGGCGCGTCGCGGGGCTGCATCCGGGTCGTGTGATGGCGGAGTTGCCAGAGCTCCTTCCAGGGCTAGTTCCAGTTGCCGCCGAGGCTCCCTCTCTGGAACATACGTTACAAACTCGTTTGCGTCAAAGCGGTCTGGACGAGATCGAGATGCGACCGTTGCGGCAGATCGAGTACCTGCGAATGCCCGAAGATGTGATTCGTTACCGCAGTTTCGGCCAAAGTGAAAATGTCCGAAGAGCCGTCCGCGGTCTGCGCGTGACGAGTGATTTTTGGCTGATCACGGCGGTCGCAGACTGAGACAGGCAAAGTGCGAAGGATTGGTACTTTGCCGCTGAACTGAAGTGACATTTTGAGGGGAAGTGTGGAAATGGCCGAGTTTGAGACATTGATCAAGGAAGCGCAAAGACAGTCGATCGTCGGATGGGATTTCTCCTATCTTCATGGGCGATCCGTGGAAGAAGAAGTGTCATGGAACTACAAGGAAATTGTGCGCGAGGCGAAAGAACAGGTGACGTCTTTGCTCGATATGGGTACGGGCGGTGGAGAATTCCTGTCGTTTTTGACTCCGTTGCCAAGCGATACATGCGCGACAGAGGGGTACGTCCCCAATGTCTCGGTGGCGCAAAGAAGGCTGGAGCCGCTGGGTGTGTCCGTGTCCTACGTCGAGTCTGACAATGATCTGCCATTTGCAGCGGATCGCTTTGAACTGGTCATCAATCGTCACGAGTCCTACGCGCCCACAGAGGTGCATCGCATTCTCCGGAGGGGAGGCGCCTTTATCACGCAGCAGGTCGGTGGGCAAAATGAAAACCGCATCAACGAATTTCTGCAGGCGCCTGTCAATGAGGCTTTTGTTCACTGGAACCTAGACTTCGCGGCAGAGGAATTGCGACAGGCGAATTTTCAGATCATTGATGTGCGCGAGGAATATCCTCTCACGCGTTTTTATGATGTCGGCGCCGTGGTCTATTATTTGCGCGTGGTGGAGTGGCAGATTCCAGGTTTCACGGTCGAGCGCTACGCAGGGAAACTGCGTGAACTGCATCACTTCATCACAGCGAATGGATGCTTTGAGGTTCCCAGCCATCGATTCCTGATCAGGGCCGTCAGCCGCGAGTAGACTCTTCTTGTGGGGCTGTCTGTGTGCCTTATCAAAAAGCGCCGTAAAACTCCGGCCTTAAGGCCGGAGATACAAGGCGTGCACTAGACTGCTTACAGTAAATGCGATATATTGTAAGTATGACAACCAAAGCGTATCGATACCGTTTCTATCCAACCGAAGAGCAGGCGCAACTGCTAGCCAGAACGTTTGGCTGTGTTCGCTATGTCTATAATTGGGGGCTTCTTCTCAAGACGGACGCCTACTACAAAGACGGCAAACGCTTGTACTACGACGCGTTGTCTATTCAATTGACAGCACTGAAGCGGCAGCCAGAAACGGTGTGGTTGAATGAGGTGTCAAGCGTAGCGTTACAGCAAAGTCTCCGCCATCTGGACAAGGCGTTTCTTAACTTCTTTGAAGGTCGCGCCAAGTATCCTGATTTTCACAAGAAACACGACAAACAGTCTGCGTCCTTCATGACATCCGCCTTCAAGTGGGATGGGCAAAACATCACGCTCGCCAAGATGAGAGAGCCGATAGCCATTCGCTGGTCGCGTCGATTCTCGGGCACTCCTACTTCTGTGACGGTGAGCCGTGATGCTGCGAACCGCTATCACATTTCCGTTCTTGTTGACGAGGCCACTGCGCCGCTCCCTACTGTGGATTCGCAAGTCGGAATCGACTTAGGGTTGACGCATGCGGTGATTCTCTCTACAGGTGAAAAGATTGGCAATCCGAAATTCTACCGCAAGGATGAGTTGCGACTTGTGATTGCACAAAGGCGACTCGCCAAGAAGCAAAAAGGCTCCAAGAATCGCGCCAAGGCTCGCCTGAAAGTGGCCCGCATCCATGCGCGGATTGGCGATCGTCGCAAAGACTTCACACACAAACTCACAACACGGCTGGTTCACGAAAACCAAGTGATCACCGTCGAGAGTTTGCAGGTAAAGAATATGATCAAAAACCACAAACTAGCAAAGTCGATTGCAGACGTGAGTTGGGGCGAGATGGTGAGTCAACTGGAATACAAGGCAGAGTGGTACGGACGTTCTCTTGTAAAGATCAACAAATGGTATCCGTCGAGCAAGCGCTGTTTCGATTGCGGACACATCATGCAGAAGATGCCTTTGCAGGTTCGCATATGGACGTGTCCAGAGTGCGGAGAGACGCATGACAGAGACATCAATGCTGCACAAAATGTATTAGCCGCCGGGCTGGCGGTGATAGCCTGTGGAGAGACCGCAAGACCCGCTCGGAAGCTGAAAAGCCAAAGAGAAGGCAAGCCTCAGCGAAGCAGGAAATCCGAGTAGCGATACCCGAAATCCGCGTCCTTCGGGGCGAGGAGGATGTCAATGTCAGTTCTTCGGCTATACTGTGGGTATGGAGAGTGAGCGTCATGCAGTCAAATGAGCAACGAATTGTGGATGAAGTGGTGCAGCGATTATTAGAAGTATTCCCCATTGAGAAAATCATACTTTTTGGTTCGCGTGCACGAGGCGATACACACGAGGACAGTGACTTCGACTTTTTAGTTATAATGGATACGGATGAAAAGCCGATTCGGCGGGGATTTCCTGTGAGACAAGTGGGGCGTATACCCGGGGTTCCGATGGACTTTTTAGTCAGGACTCCGGCAGAATGGGAGCGGGGCTTCCCATTGAAAAAAGAGATCGTGACGGAGGGGAGCGTTCTGTTTGAGAAGCCAAACGGCACAGTGGTTGACGAAGGCGCGTGAGGATTTTCAAGCCGCTCAGGTTTTACTCGCTGCTGGACTTACGGATACGGCCTGTTTTCATGCGCAGCAGGCGGCCGTAAAATTAGGAATTTCGCCTTGAATTTACATGGAGTTGACGCTGTCGCTGATCCATGTCCGGCGAATTGGCCAGTTTGCGGAGTTGCACTACGAAGTCAGTGGTGCTGCGTCCAATCTCCAGCCATGATCATCTTATCTGACGGAGTCTCCCGCTTTCCATGTGATAGACGGCATGGGCGCAGCGCAATGTCTGCTCCCGATGGCTGATCAGGAGCGTGGTGCGTTCTGGCGCCAATGCCTGGAGCGCCGCCGTGACTTCCCGCTCGGAGAGGGGGAAGTCACGGCGGTGGGTTCATCC
>JAKADD010000221.1 GCA_021820825.1 Bacillota bacterium | reverse complement strand
CAGGTATGAGATTTTGTTTCGCAAAACTCAGGCCGGAAAGAGGCGCCCCCACAGTGTCCTGGCAGCGCTCTCTCCCACCAGCGAAAATGTCTTGCGCAGCGCAATGCACGCCGCATGCTCGCCAAGAACTGCGAGCTGCTCGCAAAATAGCTGCATAGATCCATACGCCGCGCGAAGTTCCAGACAGGCATGCGCGTTTGCGATCGTGGCGCGCACTTTACGGACATTGCGAATGATCCCGGAATCTTGTGCGAGCATCTTCTCCACAGTCAGTTCGTCGAACGTTGCCACATCCTCCATCCGAAATTCCTTAAAAGCGCTGCGAAACGCCTCCCATCGCCTGTCGACAGCGGATTGACTGAATCCTGTTGCAAACACCACCTTCGTGACCATTTCGAAAAACTCCTCATCAGATCCCCGCCACGATACTGCCCCAACAACCGTCTCCATACCGCCGCCCCCCACCTGTCAGTGCTGTGATGAGCGTACCGAATAGGCGCGGGTTACGCCATGCTGCATTGCAGAGAACAGCAGCGCATGGCATAGCTGGGCACAGGGATCACTTGCGAAACCGAGCCGATTTGGCGCGCGTGCGAAACCGGCCGGGAAGGGAACTGCGATGACCGCTGCGCCAGAATGCAACGATTCCCGCCGCGGCAAGCAGTCCTATCCAGAGAATTACAGCAGGCCCTATCGTCTGCGATTCATAAGCCGGTTCAAACGTAATCGTCGTAGGCGTATGCGCATCAATACTTACAAATTGACCATCTGCCGCAAATGTCTTTGCGTCGCCAGGCAACAGCACAGACTGATAGGCGTCATAAAACTTCATCTGCCCTGACGAATCCGTTCCACCATAGCGCCAGTCTCCGAGCACACCCTGTCCGATCGTCGTCTGGCGCAAAAAGGGGTTGGCTGTCTGAAACGGATCGGCGGCTATAAACATCCACAATAAAAATGCCAGAATCGCAGCAACCAGCAAAAGCAAAGACAAATACGGACGCGAACCAGACCTCTTCACACGTTTTTGCTGTGGACGACGGCGCATCTTCCCGCCCCCTGTCATTCATAGAAAAAGACACCGGAACACGGTGCCTATGAATACTCTATGACAGACTGCGGACGCATATCCTTTGCGTTTCGCGCGCGAGCCCCTGCAGGCTGAACTGCCCGCAGGCAGAATTCCTTGCAGGGCCGCGACGATCACTCCTCAGCGCCGACCATTGCCGCCAGACGTTCCACCGCCTGCTCGCCATCGCTTCCCATTGCGCGCAGTGTAACCTCCGCGCCGCGCGGAATGACCAACGACATGACGCCCATAATGCTTTTGGCGTTAACCGATTTTCCCTCTTTTTCTAAAATTACATCGCTGCTAAATTTGTTGGCCTCTTGTACAAACAGCGCCGCGGGCCGGGCCTGCAAGCCCGCCTTTAGATTTACCGTCACGGTACGCTCTGCCATGGTTTGAAACCTCCTGTTCAACACTGTCTAGGTCGTCCTTTGTTGTTTTCACATTATACCAAAGCGGCCAGTTTCATGCTACGATCAATCGCCAATACCGCGTTCTGCACGAATCTTTTGAGCCAAATCGTCCAGTTTTCGAAGCCGATGGTTGAGTCCCGACTTACTCACCCGCTCGGAGAGAAGCGCACACAACTCCTGCAGTGTCACGTCCGGATGCTGCAACCGTTTCTCTGCCACTTCGCGCAGTTTTGGCGGCAAACGGCCAAATCCAACTTCCCGTTCCAGCAACCGAATATTCTCCAACTGCCGCACCGCCGCAAGGATCGTCTTGTTGAGGTTGGCTGTTTCACAATTAACGAGACGGTTGACCTGGTTTCTCATCCCTTTGACGATGCGCACTTCCTCAAAATGCAGCAATGCTTTGTGCGCACCGATGACACCAAGGAATTCAATGATTTTGTCGCCCTCTTTAATATAAACGATGTAGCCCTTTTTGCGTTCGATCATTTTCGCATGCAATCGAAACGCTTGCATTATGCTGAGCAGCGCCGTAGCGTGCTCAACCGTCCTGTTCGTCAGTTCCAGATGATAGGAATGGCTGTCGGGGTCATTCACAGAACCGCTCGCAAGAAACGCGCCGCGCATGTACGCCTTCTTGCAGCATGCCTTTGCGACGGTGGCGGACGGAATCTGGCCGCCGATGCTTCCCGCTTCCGTCCACACGCCCAGGTCGCTGAGAAATCCTCGTGGATCATGGCGCATCCGCACGATATACACGTTGTTTTTCTTGAGCCGCATTTTGCGCTGAACAAGCACCTCCAGCGGGTGCCCTGCGCCTGCTTTCAGCAGTGTGTACATTCGGCGGGCGGTCGCGGCGCTTTCTGTGGCGAGTTCCAGCACCGGCGGCTCGATGTCACTGTTAAGCCTGCCGCCGTACTGAACAAAGGCGGTCAACTCCGCCCGATCGCAGCACGGTTTAGCCGTCACCTGAGTCAATTCCTTTTTTGTTTGCGCCGCGAACGACACTCCGCATTCCCCCTGCCTTCACCCAGTCGCCAGACACTATTTGCGCTTATGTTCCCGGCCGATCAGAGACAGTACTTGCATCGCGACCATATCAGCGTCATGGCGCGCGTACATCGAGTAATGCAAAAAATTGCGGGCAATCACAGTCAACCCGAGCGCATGCAGTTTCTCGACATCCGCGAGCACGGGATGGGAGCCCTTTGATTCGTACTGGTCGATGACGGACTGTGGAATCGCCGCCGAATTGACGATAATCATGTCAAAGAACCGCACGCCCACATGATTATAAATTGCTTTCACATGCTGCGACGCCGAATAGCCGTCGGTCTCGCCAGGCTGAGTCATGACGTTGCACACGTAGATGGTCTTGGCCCGGCTGTCTCTGATGGCGCCTGCGATTCCCGGAACGAGCAGGTTCGGCAGTATACTCGTATACAGACTGCCCGGTCCCACAACAATCGCATCCGCCTCCGCGATTGCAGTGAGCACCTCCGGCAAAGGCTCGACATCCGCCGGAATCAGCTCGACCCTCTCAATCTTCTTATGGGTAAGCGGAATCTGCGATTCTCCGACTACTCTTGTGCCATCGGAAAATATGGCCGCGAGCGTAATGGCCCGCTTTGCCGCAGGAAGCACCCGGCCGCGCACAGCGAGAACCCGGCTGGTTTCCTTGACGGCCGTTTCAAAATCGCCGGTAATATTGGTCATGGCAGCCAGAAAGAGATTTCCAAAGCTGTGCCCGCTGAGTTCGGAACCGGCGTCGAAGCGATACTGGAGCAATTCGGCCAAAAGCGGTTCCGTGTCAGCCAGCGCGATGAGGCAATTGCGGATGTCTCCCGGCGGCGGCATGAACAGGTCCGAGCGCAGGCGACCTGAACTCCCCCCATCATCCGCGACCGTCACAATCGCTGTAATCTCAGCATCCAGCCCTTTGAGTCCACGCAGCAGAACAGGCTGCCCTGTTCCACCGCCAATGACGACTACGCGCGGCCTGCGATCAAGTTTGATTTGCAGCAGCCTCTCGCGGGTGCGGTCGCGCAGCCGCAACAACAGCAAGATTGCGGCGCCAGTCACGACGAACACAAGACCGATGATCCACCAGCGCATCATGCTTGTCTGTCCCGCATAGCCGCCGATCAGAAGCCCCGCGCCAAGAGTGAGCAACAGCCATGACCACTGTCGAAAATGGGTTCTCATCGCTCATCGTCCTTTCCCAGATCCCGATGCGCCACGGTCACTGTAAAAGACTTCTGCAGATGTTCCCTGAGGTTCTCGGCGATCGCCACGGAACGGTGGCGTCCGCCAGTACAGCCGATGGCTACCACGACCTGCCGTTTGCCCTCGCGCACGTATTGCGGCAAAAGGAAATCAGAGAGATCAAGCAGCTTTGCCATAAATTTCTGGGTTGTGGGCCATTTCATCACGTAGTCGTAAACATCCGGATCCCGTCCCGACCGCGAACGCAAGGCTTCGATATAATATGGATTGGGCAGAAAACGCACATCAAACACCAGGTCCGCATCGATGGGAATCCCGTATTTGAAACCAAAGGAAATCACATTCACAGACAGCGTTTCTTCGTCATCCATTCCCGTGTATCGTTTGGCAAGGATCTCTTTCAGTTCCAGCGGTCGCATCCGACTGGTGTTCAGCACCAAGTCCGCCCGTTCGCGCATGGCAGCGAGCATCTCGCGCTCACAGGCGATGCCGTCGACGATGCGCCCGTGATCCGTCGCCAGTGGATGCTTGCGGCGTGACGCCTTGTAGCGGCGAACCAGCGTTTCATCGTCCGCCTCCAGAAAGACAATCTGATACTCTAACTGATTCTGTTCTTCAAGATCCTTTAACGCGTCAAACAGCGCCGGAAAAAACTCGCCTCCCCGCAAGTCGCATACCAGGGCCACGCGTCTGATGCTGCCATCGGACTGGCGAACGAGTTCGCTAAACTTGGAGATCAGGGCGGGCGGCAGATTGTCCACACAGAAAAAACCCATGTCTTCCATACACTGTACTGCCACAGTCTTTCCGGCGCCCGACATGCCTGTGATGATCAACATTCGTATGGGCTGCGCCATGCGCTACCTCTCCTCTCAGGGAAAGAACGCGAGCTTGCTCGCGCCGACAACGCCGGCATCGTTGCCCAGCAGCGCCGGAACGATGCGCACAGCGTCGGCCACGCGCCCCAGTGCGTACCGCGCAAACGCTTCCCGCAGCGGCTGAAAGAGCGTCTCGCCCGCGCGGGCCATACCGCCGCCCACAACGATGACTTCTGGATTGACAATATTCGCCCCGATCGCCAGCCCTCGTCCCAGAACTTCAGCGGCTTCTGCGACCACTGCCTGCGCCAGCGCGTCACCCCGCACAGCCGCGGCAAACACCTCGGCCGCGGTCAGGTTTTCGCTTTGCAGTTCCGTCATTTCACCGCGCATGATTCGTTCCCTGGCAAGACGGACCACGCCCGTCGCGGACGACACAGTTTCCAGGCATCCCCGGTGGCCGCAGTTACACGGCGCTCCGCCCGGAAACATGACAATATGCCCAATCTCGCCCGCCATGTGGCTGGCGCCGCGCAAGACTTTCCCGTCAAGTATCACGCCGCCGCCGACGCCCGT
>JAKADD010000220.1 GCA_021820825.1 Bacillota bacterium | reverse complement strand
GCGCCCGTGCCGCAGCCCAGATCGATAATGCTGGCAGGAACGACGCCCGTATACGCCAGCGCATCGTCAAAAATAGACAGAAAACGCTCGTAAGGCACATCCCGCATCAAACGGTCATAAACAGCCGCAAATCCTTCATAACGCAATCGGAATTCCTTCTCTTCGTCTCAGAAATCGCTTTATAGAGGTTGTTCAAAAAGGGGTCAGAACTCCCCGGCGCATTGCTGCGTCAGCGCCAAGAATGCTCCCTCACGTACCCAATTCGTACGCTCGGTCCGCATTCTTGGCTCGCTTCCTTGCACTGCGCGGGTCTTACCTGACCCCTTTTTGAACAGGTTCTTATACTGTCATCGTCAGTCTGGGCGCATCGCCCCACAGTCTTTCCAGATCAAAGAAGCGGCGTTCCTCTTCCTGAAATACGTGCACCACCAGATCACCAAAATCGAGCAACACCCATTTGGCGTCGTCCATTCCTTCGATACCCTTGCAGGGAACGCCTTTCTCCCCCATTTTTTCCTCCACCGCATCCGCAATGGCCCGTACCTGAGTACGCGAGTTGGCGCTACAGATGATAAAATAGTCGGCAATGACTGACAAACCGCTGATATCGAGAACCATGACATCCCTGGCCTTTTTATCTTCCACCGCGTCCGCTGCGACGTGCACGTACTCCTTGTACTGATCGCGCATGCACAAACCTCCTAAGGAATCATCTTTATAGTTTCACTGTACGCCATTGCAACTGTTTCGTCTATCCCTTGCCATGCCCGATTGCGCAGCGCGACAGTTTGCAGGGCAATCGTTTCACGCCGCTCCAGCAAAAATTGAATACTCGCGTCAGCGACGCACGCCACGGCCAGCAGAAGATCAATCCGGGCGGCGACGCGCAGCCGCTCTACCCCGGCAAACATGCGGCCGGGTTCGATGGCGTCTGCGACAAACAGCACCTGTGCGACCTCGTCCATATCGGGATGCCCCAGCGTATGATGGGCAATCGCCAGCCTGATCTGATCGTCGCTGACGCCAAAGTCCAAATGCAAACGCGCCGCTGTCACTGGACCATGCCAGGTTTCAGCATTGCCTTCAGGCAACGGCTGACCGCTTTCCTCCATCAATGACCGCAACTGAGAAGCGGGTACTTCCCGCAAGATGTCATGCAACCACGCCGCGATCCGGCACTTTTCCGGATCGACGCCGTAGCGCGCAGCCAGATCGCTTGCGGACTCGACAACGCCGCACACATGCAGATAGCGAGTCTCGGACAACCGTTCGCGCGCCAATGTCTCCCAACGAGTCATGAGCGGTACAGTTCCTCCTTTGCGATGAGTTCAAATACCCCCGCAGGCAATAACGGCGCTGTCAGCAATCCCTGCTGAAGGCGAGTGCGCAGCCATGTGCTTGAGATGTCCAGAGCGGGCATCTCGATCGCGACGATCCGGATTCCCCCGATCATGCGCGCCACCTGAACGATGACCTCATCCAGGTCGATGTGCGGCCTCGGCGCGACTGCCAGCGTCGCAAGCTTGGCAACGTCTGACGCCAGACGCCAGTTGGGGAAATCCTGCAGCATGTCAGCCCCAAGCAACCAGAACAGTTCGTCCGCCGGAAATTCGTTGCTGTACGCACGCAGTGTGTCGATCGTATAGCTGATTCCCGGTCGATCCGCTTCAAGACGCGACACAGTCATCTGCCGAAAGGGCGCAACAGTGCGCTCCGTCATCTGAATTCGCTGCTCTACCGACGAAACAACACCTTCAATTTTATGGGGAGGCAGATTGGCCGGAATGAATTCAACCACGTCAAGATTCAGACACTCAAGGGCCACCGCCGCCATCATCAGATGACCAACATGAGGCGGATCAAAGGTGCCGCCGAACAGTCCTCGTCGCATGCCGTCACCGTGGCAAAACAATGGTGCGATGATCGACGGATTTGCGGTATAAGATGATCGTTCGCCCAATTGTCTGCACCACATCTGACTTGGTGAAACTCTGAATACTTTGCGCGGCTTCCTCTACGCTGAGTTCCGAGTTGGACAGAACAGAAATTTTTATCAGTTCCCGCGCCTCCAGGGCAAGCCCGATCTGGTCCACCAGATTTTCCGAAACGCCGCCCTTGCCAACCTGCATAATGGGAGTCAAGGGATGCGCAAGTCCGCGCAAATATCGCATCTGCTTTGCCGTCAACACCCGGATCCCTCCTCAAAATTGTAACTTCTCCTAGTCAGCCCATTGCTGATCTTAACCCGTTGCAGACCGCGCAGCGCCGTCATTGCTCCAGTCTGCTCAGGGCGGCTTCCCTCATCACTGCAACTGGGGCTGGAACGCCAAACCACTGTTCGAACGCAAGTGCGCCTTGCCAGACGAGCATGCCGACGCCTTCGTGGACAACGGCTCCAGCCTGCAGCGCCGCCGTCAGCAGAGCCGTGCGCCGCGGTCGGTACACGAGATCGCTCACAATCATAGACTCACGCAAAAGCGCCGCGTCAACCGGAGTGACTCCCTCAAAATGGCCATACATGCCAATCGGTGTACTGTTGACGAGCAGATCGACGCCTTCAGTCCGCAACTCCGCCAGACCGCAACTGCGCACATCGCCATGCGGATACTGACGTTTCAGCTCCGTCGCAAGCAGTTCTGCACGATGCACGTTCCGATTGCAGAGCATGACCTGACCAGCGCCCGAGGCCAGCAGTACATCGGCAATTGCCCGCGCCGCGCCGCCCGCTCCAACGATGCAGGCGCGTATTCCCGTCAGAGTGATCCCGAGTTCTTCGCTGATCGATCGCGCCCACCCTCTGCCATCCGTGTTGTCCCCGATGAGCGCATCTTCAGAACGAACAATCGTGTTTACAGCGCCGATTCTCCGTGCAGACTCCGTGCAATTGTCCAGCCACTGCAGCGCCCGCTCTTTGTGTGGTATTGTCAGGTTGGCGCCACGATAGCCCAGTATGCGAATTGCTTGCAGGCCTTGCTCAAGCTGCTCTGGCAAAAGATCGACCGCGGTGTATACGGCCGGCAGTTGCAGCGCCGCGATTGCCGCTCCCTGTATTGCAGGTGACAGTGAATGCCCGATTGGATGGCCCAGAACAGCCAACACGTCGATATGGTCCGTCATCTCCGATTCCTCCCGCGCGCCCTAGGAGCCAATCAGGGCAGGTCTGACCGCCGGCTCCACACGCTCAGGCAGGTGCATGTTCAGTTCGACGTCGGCGCCAGACAGACGCACCCATCCCAGTCCAGGGATCACCACATCGACAGGACGCCCAGTTTTAAATCCCATTTTCTTCGATCGTATAGCAGCCAGACTTTCATCACACTGGGAACACGGCGGCGTCAGCAGCTTGCCGCGCTGGCGCGCCCACAGCTCATCGGCATGGACAAGTTTTGTCCGATGCACAAGGAGTTGATTCGCGACATATACGACAAACGGCTGAGCAGGCCCCCGAACAAAATCAACACGCGCCAGCCCGCCCAGAAACAGCGTCTGCCCTGGCCGCAACTGATGCACCCGCGGCCGCAAGCTCACTTTTGGAATGATATCCTTGAGCGAAGCGGTGCAGACCCGATCCTGCAGGCGGTGAATGCCAAGAAGCCCCGGTGTATCGACGATCGTCATGCCGTCGACCAGTTTCATGGCAACCGCCCCCAGCGTGGTTCCGGGAAAGTGACTGGTCATAAACTGTTGGCCAGCGTGTTCATCATACTGCTCGATAATTCGGTTGAGCAGCGATGACTTCCCCACATTGGCCATGCCGATCACCACGATTGGCCGACCCTTGGCGCGATCGGCGAGGACGCTCCGCAGTTTCGCGACGCCCGCCCCCGATTTCGCGCTGAGAACGACGATCTGCGCCACATCAAGATCCGCGCGACGCGCTTCCCTCGACAGCCAGTTACGCACCCTGTCAGCCTGCGTTCCAGAAGGAAAGAGGTCGAATTTGTTTGCTGCCATAATCACTTCGTGCTGCTTCAGGACACCCGTAAGGCCGCGCACCAGACTGCCGTTAAAATCAAACAGATCGACAGCGTACAGCACCAGCGACGGCTTGTCCAGAACGCGCATGACAGCAGTCCGGTACTCATCCTCAGAGATGCCCACAGGACTGATCTGACCATAGTGTTTCAGACGATAGCAGCGTTGGCACAGAGGATACTCCCGCATGAAAGCGTCTCCGGTAATATACCCCTTCTCGCCCTCCCGTTCCATCTGCAGCGGTGCTCCGCACCCCGTGCAGACCATGCTCATCCAGGCACCTCCCCATCGTGTCGATTTGCTGTGTCTGCTTCCGTATAGTGAAAGTACTCGCCGACCGGCTGTAACTGCACCTTCCGCAGAACGATCCGTTCCAGCAGACGCACGGCTCGCGTGCCAGAAAACTCCCGAACGTGGACGGGTCTCACCAGAATTGTATAGAAACCCAGTCGATTGCCGCCCAATATATCCGTAAACAGCTGATCGCCTATCATGCAAGTCTCGCCAGCCTTTGTGGAAAGCGTGCGCAACGCCCACAGGAAAGCGTCGCGGCCCGGTTTATGGGCCTTAGAAAGAGACGCTATGCCAAGCGGCTCTGCAAACTGGCTGACCCGCAATTGATCATTGTTTGATACGATGCACACCCTGAACCCCAGTTCTCGCACATGATCGAGCCATGCCACGAGTTTCGGCGGCGCCACAGGCGAGTTCCACTCGACCAGTGTGTTGTCAAGGTCTGTCACGATACCGCGAATACCAGCCTGCCATAACCGATCAAGGTGGATGTGATAGATGGATGTCACATATTTCTGCGGTCGAAGTGACGCAAACAAAGACATTCCGCCTCCCACTTTCGATGCTGTTCATCGTATCACAGGCTGTGCAGTGTTGCAAAATGCGGATTCAATCCGGGGTGTTGCCGAGTTGCTCCTGCAGTTTCGTAAGCGCGCGTTTTTCAATGCGCGACACATAAGACCTGGAGATGCCCAGTTCGCTCGCGATTTCCCGCTGCGTCTTCTCGTTGCCGTAAGGAAGTCCAAAGCGCGCCCAGATAATCTGCCGCTCACGTTCTTCGAGCTCGGAAAGACCATGATAAATGCGATCGCGATCCATCCGAAACTGAATCGCTTCAACGATCTCCTCGCCGTCCGTGCCGAGCACATCCAGCAGCGAGATTTCATTGCCTTCCTTATCCTGGCCAATCGGCTCTTGAATGGA
>JAKADD010000219.1 GCA_021820825.1 Bacillota bacterium | reverse complement strand
CGGAGTGAGAGGGATTCGAACCCTCGATACGCCTTAACAGCGTATACTCGCTTAGCAGGCGAGCGCCTTCGACCAACTCGGCCATCACTCCAACGCAAAACATCAAGTGGAGCCACTTAACGGACTCGAACCGTTGACCTGCTCATTACGAATGAGCCGCTCTACCAACTGAGCTAAAGTGGCAACGTATCTGTTGGTGGCGGAGGAGGGACTCGAACCCCCGACACTGCGGGTATGAACCGCATGCTCTAACCAGCTGAGCTACTCCGCCTACTTACTGGCGGAGAGAGTGGGATTCGAACCCACGAGACGGGTTATAACCGCCTACACGATTTCCAATCGTGCTCCTTCGACCAACTCGGACATCTCTCCATAGAGCAGGACAAGAGATAAGATACCACGAATCAGACCAAGAAGCAACTGCATATTTCCGCCTTATCCCGCCCTTTGCGATCAACATGAGCAGCGCTGGCGTTCTGCAGGCGGCACTTGCTATTTGACAGGCGGAATCACCCTCAGTTGCATTTTATAGGCGCGCAGCACACCGAGCAAGTCATGAAACCAGGGGCCGCCGTAAGCGACCAGAACCCCCGCCGACACGTAATCAAGACCGCCCGCCGCCCATTCCGGTTGCATGTTGCTCCAGATCGGCGTGAGTTTCAGCATCTGCAGCGGATGCACTTGCGCAATCCCCGCGAGCACGGCGCCGTTCACGCCTGCAAGGAAATGGATGTTGACTCTGCGCAGTGTCTCCTCATAGATTTCATCCCACTTGCTGTCGTTCGGCTGCGCCTTGGCCTGCAAATGCAGAAAGGTGATGCGTTTCTTCATCTGCTGTGTCACCGCCTGCGCTCCCGCTGAGAGCGCGGCCATGACCGCCGCGAACTGCATCAGTTCATCCACGCAAACTCCCCCATTCAGGCTTTTGTAGAAGCCTACGCCGCGCAGATTGTCCGCTAGAACGCGCAAAGTGCGCCGACTGTTGCATCGACGCACTTTGCGGATCATGGTTGGCAGGGATGACAATGTTTTCGGGTTGAATTGTTGAAGTGCATGTCAGAGAATGGTCGCCCGCAGGGCTCCCAGCTTATGCCCGCATTCCCGCCATTCCTCTCCGGGATCGGAATCCGCCACGATCCCCGCGCCGGCCTGCAAATACGTCACTCCATTCTGATAAACCACCGTGCGGATCACGATGGCGGTGTCAATATTGCCAAAGCAGTCAAACATCCCGATCACGCCTCCGTATGGGCCGCGTTTGAATTCCTCAAGTTCGTCGATGATCTCCATCGCGCGCACCTTTGGCGCTCCGCTCAGGGTGCCGGCCGGAAACGTCGAGAGGAACACCTCAAACGGGCTGACGCCGGACCTCAACTGAGCGGTCACGAGCGACACCAGATGGAACACATGGGAGTACTCCTCAATCTGCAGCAGTTGGGCCACCTCCACCGTGCCGGGCGCCGCGATCCGTCCGAGATCATTGCGGCACAGGTCGACCAGCATGACGTGCTCGGCCCGCTCCTTGGGATCGCGCTGCAACTCTTCCATGAGCTTCAGATTCTCCTCGGGCGTCTTGCCCTTGCCCTTCGAAGTGCCCGCTATCGGCTTCATCTGGGCCATCCCCTGGTCAACCCGCACCTGCATCTCCGGACTCGCGCCAAAAATCAGATACGACCCATAGTGGGCGTAGAACATATACGGAGACGGATTCATCGCCCGCAGACGCCCGTACACCTCCAGGGTGTCGATGTCGCCGACGATGCGCATGCGCTTTGAGACGACACATTGAAAGACATCCCCAGCCCGAATGTATTCTTTGGTCCGCAAAACACGCCCCACGTATTCCTCGTACGACACGTCTTCCTGGATTTGCAGCGCACTCTTGTCGTAGCCTGCAAACACGGGCGGGCCGTCCTTGGCCAGATTGACCAACCGCTCGATCGTCTCCAGGCCGGGTCCGTCCACACCCTCCATATAGTGAATGTAGAGATCCATGCGCTCTGGAGTGATATGCATGACGATGCGATGGATTTGCAGTTGAAAATCGTCGATGAGCCGGTCATCCTTCGTGGTGTCGGGAATATTTTCAAAATAACGAATGGAATCATACCCGAAGAAGCCCAAGAATCCGAACGCGTGCGCGGGCAAATCGTGTTCTGGAGCAAACGCCCGCAGGACGGCGTCAAGCTTTTGCGGCAGTTCCTTGCCGATAGACTGTACTGGAGGCAACCCGATTCCGGACAATACACTGTCGTGTCCTTCGATCATCATCCGATCGCCCTTGCCACGGACGGACAGAACCGGAAACAAGCCGATGATCGAGGAACAGTATGCGCTCTTCGGATCAGTCACGGAGTCCAGCAGGAATCCCTGTTCAGGCCCGTATTCCCGTACAAACGCGGCAAAGAAGGAAAAAGCCTCGGCCTGTGCGGGAAATTGGTAGCGGGCTGTACGAACCCGCAGCGGCGCAGCCACCCTGTTCATGACCGCACCCCCGCAACGACTGCCGCAGCGCCAATTGTTCCCGTTGGAGTCTGAATTTCACCCGCGACAGCAAGGAAATTTTCGGTTATCTCATGGCCAAATTCAGTCAACACCGCCTCTGGATGGAACTGGACGCCAAATACAGGGTACTCGCGATGCTCTACAGCCATCATCAACCCGCTGTCCGTACGGGCCGTCACCCGCAGACAGTCCGGCAGATGATCTGGAGATATGACCAAGGAGTGATATCTCGTGGCATAAAACGTGGACGACAGGCCTCTGAAGAGCGGTGAGGCGCCGTCCTGATGAATCAGCGAAACCTTGCCGTGCATGATTTCATCCGCTCTTACAATGGTCGCGCCAAACGCCTGACCGATGGCCTGGTGTCCCAGACAGACTCCGAAAATAGGGATGGCTGTGTACAGCGCTCTCACCGCCGCCACCGAAATCCCCGCTTCATCCGGCGTGCAGGGGCCCGGCGAGATGACAATGCCGCTCGGGTTCATGGCGGCAATCTCAGCCACCGTCGTTTCATCATTACGGTACACTCTGACATCCGCGCCTGCCATGAGCATGTACTGAACCAAATTGAATGTAAAAGAATCATAGTTGTCGATCACGACAATCATTCCGGCATCCCGCCCTTGCTGCTAAATTAAAAACAAAAAAACCACTGCCGCTGCCGTCGTGGTCGAGTATGCCTAAGTCCATGCGCCAAGAGCGCACCTGATGACAGGCTTCTGTGTGACTATGCTCAACTCGCCTCAACTAAACGGACTATGCTCAGCCGGCATCGCTGCTTGACGCCGCACTATACGTGTAAGTCTAACGCAGTAACCGGTTGTCGTCAATACTCGAGGCGTTCGTCATGTCGTTGTTCCTTCCCGGAGATCTCGCATTATAAGAGTTGACAAAGACGAGCAGCCCCTCGTGGACAGCATCGCTGAAAACGCGATACCCCTCTGCCGTGGGATGGATTCCGTCATCGCTCAGCAGCGCCGATAACTCCCCAGCCTGCTTGAAGGTGCGGCGAACGTCGATCAGCGCACAGTGCAAGCTGTCAGCCAACTGCTTCAGGATGCGGTTGTACATGCCGTGCCAGTGTTCAATTCCACCACAGACGGCAATCCAATGAGAGATCGCCGTTCCATATATCGTTGTCAGAAATTGATAATAACGCGCAGGATCAAGCGGCAGCAACGTACTCAGGATAGGCGTGGACCCCGCAGCCGCAATGTCCGCCACGATCTTGCGAATATTGTCTGCGTAGTCGCCGAGAGGCACAATCGGAGCGTGTACCTGATTGGGCCGATCGGCAATCTCCTGCCAGTGAAAATTGCAGTCATTCCCTCCGATCTGGATGATGACATAATCGGGATTTAAGGACAGAACGTCGGCGGCAAGTCTGCGCTTGAGCAGTTCCGAATCGTCGTTGAAAACGCCCTGGTTCACGACCTCCACTTCCCGAGGCGCCAGCCTCTTTCTAAGGAGGTCTGGATAATTATCCTTGATGATGCGCAAGCGCCCTTTGACACGCGTGATTCCTCGCGTGACACTGTCTCCGAAGCAAACAATCCGCATGCGATCCACCGCCTTCCTCAAAATCATACACCAAAATAACGCCGCTGCGAAAACTGCGCATGCCTCAGACCTAAAGAGACCGCAGATACTCATCGATCCACTTATCCTGTTCTATCATCTCCCGTTGCGCCGCCTCCCACTGTTCTTTGGGCGTCTGAACCCATCCAGAACGCCAATAGAGTTGATCCAAATGAATAACCGGCAGCCCGGAAATTTCCCCTAATCTTCGGGAAAATGTCGACTTCCCCGCCCCGCCCGATCCAATGACTGCGATTCTGTTTCCAATCGCCAACTTGCACCTTCCTCCCCAGCCGTCCGATGTTCTTCCATTTAGGATGGACCACCGCCAAAACCTCAGGGCTGAAGTCAGATCGGCTATCAGGCATGATTCCAGCGACGTGTAAATATTACCAACATTGCCATAACCAGTGACAACAGTATAAACGGAAACCCCCATCTGTACTGCATTTTATAAAGCGAAGAATAAGCAAGATTCATGTATATGAGTTTCGTTGCGCCATCAACCTTATTGACCATTGACGTTGCCCATAGATAGCGAGTTCCATAAGCCAAAAGCAAAGCTGTGCACATACCCCATGGCACACCTACCAGAAAAATGGCCACTCGTACAACAGACCTTCTAATCCCGTGCTGCATTGAACAGATCACCCTTTCGCAAATCCGATTAAGAATCGCGCGCGTGATATTTCACAGAATCGAACTTCACTGGATCTCGAGTCTACTACAATTTCCCTCAGAGGAACAGTGATAAACGAGTCTTGACAGAGCCATACGCTTCATTTCACCCATTTTAGTGGGTTTATATACTATGTTAGGTTTGAAATAGAGCTGTTCACGCAGCTTCTCGGTTTGGATCAGGCATCTGTGGCTCGCTTTGTCGGGGTGGGGCGGCATTGGCCTGGACTTCATGTTGCTTGGTCTCAGTCATGCGCTCGGATATGCCATAGTCTGTTCGCTGTTGGCGGGCGTATTTGGCTCGATGTCATGAGTCGAATATTCTAAAACGATGCCGTAAATGAAGCCTGTCCGCGACCTCTTCCACACCATCCACCAGAATGGTGGACCACAACTCCCGCTACGATCAAACGTTGGGAACAAAATAACTGCAAT
>JAKADD010000218.1 GCA_021820825.1 Bacillota bacterium | reverse complement strand
ACGACTGTTTGGCGATTGCAACGCCATAAATCGCTGTGTACACCGACACGGCAAGACCGTCACCGGGCGTCGACAACGCCAGACGATCGTCGATTTGCAGGCGAAACGCAATGTCCGGCCTCGCCATTGCCGCCCGATTCACGACCTCGACGATGTGCGAGTTTTCTGTTGCCAGCGAACGTACGAACTTCAGCCTTGCGGGCGTATTGTAAAATAGATCGCGCACCATGATCCGCGTGCCCTGGGAACTTCCAACCGGCTGCCGCTCACGCACTGTGCCCGCCTCCAGTTGCACCTCCGTGCCCGCGTCCTCGTTTGCCGTGCGAGTGCGCAGGGTCAGCCTGCTCACCGCCGCTATCGAAGGCAGCGCCTCACCACGAAATCCCAAGTGCGAAAGGCGCGTCAAATCCGCGAGAGAGCGCAGCTTGCTTGTTGCATGCCGCAAGAAGGCCGGCTCAATATCGTCCGCCTCAATACCGTGGCCATTGTCCTGCACATCGATCAGAGACAGGCCGCCCTCCCTCGTCTGCACGCGAATGTCGGTGGCTCCGGCGTCGATCGCATTTTCAATGAGTTCTTTCACGGCCGCAGCCGGTCGTTCCACCACTTCGCCAGCCGCAATCTGATTCGCGACGAGAGTGTCCAACACCTGAATCATTCCCATACGCTACATCCCTTCTTCGCTGCGCGCCTTCAATTCATAGAGATACGCAAGCGCGTCGCGCGGCGTCCAGCCATCGAGCGGCAGACTCGCCAGTTCTGTCCACAACGCTTCACAGTTCTGCGTCGTCGATTCTTCAAAAGCCGCCGCAATCTGCTCGGTATGCGCGAATGACGCGGGTCCTCCCGTTTCAAGATGCCGCAGGATGTGCTTCGCGCGCAGTGTAACGCTCGTGGGCAGCCCGGCAAGTTGGGCTACCTGAATGCCGTAAGAGCGATCCGCAGGACGCATCACAATACGATGCAGGAAAATGATGTCGTCACCCCGTTCCGCGACGGCGACAGAAATATTGAATACGCGCGGCAGCCGCAGCGGCAAATTGGTCAACTCGTGATAATGGGTGGCAAACAGCGTCCTTGCGCCCACGCTCTCGTGGATGTATTCGATAATGGATTCGGCGATGCTCATACCATCGTACGTCGCGGTGCCGCGCCCGATCTCATCCAGCACAATCAGACTGCGATTCGTGGCTCCGCGCAGAATCTCCGCCGCCTCGGTCATCTCCATCATGAAGGTGCTGAGCCCCGCCGACACATCGTCAGAGGCGCCGATCCGTGTGTACAGTCTGTCCATGACGCCCACGCGCGCAGAGTCCGCAGGCACATAGCTCCCCATCTGCGCCATCAGCGCAATCAGCGCCACCTGACGCATGTAGGTGCTCTTGCCAGCCATATTGGGTCCTGTGATCAGGGCGATTTGCCGATCTGTGCACGACAGATCAGAATCATTGGGCACAAAATCGCCGCCCACATGCCGTTCCACGACAGGATGCCGACCGCCTGCAATCACAAGGTCCAACGACTCGTCAACGGTGGGCCGTACATAGCGGTGCTGGCTGGCCGCCGCTGCAAGGCTGAGCAGCGCGTCAAGCTCGCCCACCCCTTCCGCGCACGCCTGCAGACCCCGGATGTACGTTCCCGCCGTCTGCGTCAACTGCGAGAAGATGCTCCATTCCAGTTCTTTCAGCTGTTCGTCCGCGTGAGCGATCTCCTGCTCCCGTTGCCGCAATTCCGTGGTCACATAGCGTTCCGCACCCGCCAATGTCTGCTTGCGTTCATAATCCGGCGGAACAAGATGCACATTGGCGCTCGAAACTTCGATATAGTAGCCAAACACGCGATTATATCCGATTTTCAGGGATTTAATGCCCGTGCGCGCGCGCTCAGCCTGTTCCAGCGCTACAAGGTGCGACCGTCCCCCCTGCACGATGTCACGCAGGCGGTCCACCGTTTCATTGACACCCGGCCGCAGCAGCCCTTCACGCGCATTGGCGGAAACATCGTCCTGAAGAGTGCTCACAATCTCATTGACCAGCTCTGGAAACCTGTCCAGCCGCCTTGCGATGTCACGCAATCGGCCAGCCTTCTCCGCCTTCTCCGCGACGCTGAGGATGGACTCAATCCTTCCGATCGCCTGCAGTGAGTGGGCCAACTGCAGCAGATCACGAGGCGTCACGGAGCCAAACGAAATGCGTGATACGATCCGTTCCAGGTCATGCACAGCTTTCAGTTCCATCTGCATTTCTGCAGACTCACGCGGCAAGGACAACAGTTGCGCGATGGCGTCCTGACGTTCATGAATGGCTGCCAGATTTCTGAGCGGACGCTCAATAATCGCCCTCAGACAGCGCTTCCCCAAACTGCTGCGGGTAAAATCCAGCGTTTCCCAGACGGTTGCGCCCTTTCTCCCTGCGGTGATGGGCCGCAACAGCTCCAGACTGGACATTGCGCCCGGAGTCATCGTCACATAGACGTCTTCATGGATGGACACAGGATCTTTCATGTGGCCGAGTGTGCGCTTCCCCGTATATTCCAGATAGCGAACCAACAGCGCCTGACCCGACAGAACGAGCGCACCGTCAGGCTGGACGGCCGCAGTTGGATCGTCGGCAAACAATGAGAACGCGATCTTTGCACGCAAAGCGTACTCTCTTGAGCGCGCCGTCACGCTTTCGTCTGCCAGTCGACTGGCCACAATCTCTGCCACTCCCGTCTGCGTCAGCCACCCGCACAGCGTATCGAACGATGCGCTGCGCATCCAGATATCGCCGGTCAGAGCGTCTGCAACAGCCGCCTCCCACTCCTTGCCCGAAAATGAAAATGCCGCCACAAGCGGTCTGCCCTGGCCATCGCGAACGAAATCATACGCCGTTCCCGGTGTGATGACACGCGTTACATCTCGCCTGACCAGTCCCTTGGCCGCGCGTACATCTTCCACCTGATCACAGACCGCCACCTTGTGACCCGCCGCGATCAGCCTGGCAATGTACCCGTCGGCTGCGTGGTAAGGAACCCCGCACATGGGCATGCGCTGCTCCCCCGCGCCGCGTCCGGTAAGAGTGAGTTCGAGAAGTGCGCTGGCGACTTCTGCGTCGTGAAAAAAAAGCTCGTAAAAATCTCCCAGACGAAAGAAAAGCAGCGCATCTTCATACGACTGCTTGATGGCTAGATATTGATCCATCATCGGGGTGCGTTTTGCCAAAACGAAGCCGCCTCTCCTCTATATCGTGGCTCCCGCCGATTCAGCTAGGCTGTCTCCTCTGCCGATTCCGCTCTGCCGACAGGAGTCGAGGACACCTGTCCGTGCAGCGTCCAGGTGTACGCCGAATCGATTTGTACGGACACAGTCTGATGGATCACCGACTTGGGCGCCCTTAGCAACACGATTTTATTCGTCCTGGTGCGCCCGGCGAGTACGTTTTCATTCGTCCTGCTGACCCCTTCTACAAGCACTTCAACTGTCTGCCCGACAAGTTGCTCGTTGGCTGTCCGTGAAATGCCGTTTTGCAGGTCCATGAGCCGATTCAGTCGCAGTTTTTTTTCTTCTGACGCGATTGGGTCCTCAAAACGCGCCGCCGGAGTTCCCTGTCTGGGCGAATAAACAAATGTGTAGGCGGCGTCATACTGCACTTCGCGCACCAAATCGAGCGTCTCGGCGAAGTCTTCTTCCGTCTCCGTCGGAAACCCCACAATGATATCCGTACTCAAGGAAACGCCAGGAATCGCTCCCCGAATCTTTTGCACAACTTTCCAATAGTACTCCTTTGTGTAGCCGCGGTTCATTCTGCGTAGAACAGCGTCACTGCCCGATTGAACAGGCAAATGGATATGCTCGCAGATCGCCGGCGTTTCGGCAATGGCGGCAATCATCCGATCCGTAAAGTTCCAGGGGTTGGACGTTGTAAACCGGACACGCTCAATCCCATCCACACGACCCACTGCGCGCAGCAGATCAGCAAAATCCGTACCGTCAAGATCAATGCCATAATCATTTACGTTCTGTCCAAGCACAGTCACTTCCTTGAATCCCGACTGGCCCAGTACCCTGACTTCTTCCACGATGCTCGAAAGTGTCCGACTGCGTTCACGTCCACGCGTATAGGGCACGACACAGTACGTACAAAATTTGTTGCATCCATACTGAATATTCACCCAGGCGCGCACACCCTCTTTGCGCGCCTTTGGCAAGTCGTCAATCAGATACTGCGCCTTGTCCCATACTTCCATCACAGTATCCTGGCTCGCCCTGGCCGTGTCAATCAGATCAGGGAGACGGTGGAGATTATGCGTTCCGAACACGAGATCAATCCAGGGATACGTTTTTGTCACCTTGGCCTGAACGGCCTTTTCCTGGGCCATACACCCACACAGTCCAATCAAGAGTTCCGGATTGCGCTGTTTTAATGGACGCACGCGTCCCACTTCCCCAAACACCTTGTTTTCAGCGTTTTCGCGAATTGCGCACGTGTTAAACAGGATCAGGTCTGCATCCATCTCATCGCTCGCCGGAGAGTACCCCATCACCTGCAGCAATCCCGCCATCACTTCCGTGTCATGCTCGTTCATCTGACATCCGTATGTACGGATGAGATAGTGTTTACCCGCAAAGGCGCCCACAAGATCGCTTCTGACGGATGCCGCCATGGCGAGTGTATCGCTCTTTTCTATCAGCGGCCGCCTTACGGCGAGCATACTCGCTGCAAGTGCGCCAGTGCCTTCACTCATCATGACTCACCTCGTTTCAATGACCAATCCGCTCTGGTTTCTATTGTACACAAAGGGTGGAGTCGCGGCAATTTGCAGGCCGACCTCAGCTGTATATACAAACAGTTAAACGCTGGCATGTATTGGTTGTGACAACGAACAAAAGGGGGCGTCGTATGGGCTGTTTTGGGGGCTACACCAGATGGGCCGTGTTCTTTCTGAATTATCTTTGATTATCTTTGTGCTGCTCCTGCTCCTCGCACCCGCAGGCGGCGTGTACTGACGCGCACACCCACCGCAGACGACTGTACACAAAATGAAGGGGGCGTCGCGCTCCCTCCGTATATTTCAAAGTCTCACGCCCTACGCAACTATATACAGGTTTCACCCGCATGTGCCGTAAGGAACGCGTGTTTTCGAACCCGCTCTCGCAGGTGGGCGACTCTGCGTTTCGATCTTTGACGTCCCTTCTGTTACCAGGGCTTGCCAGCACGAAACG
>JAKADD010000217.1 GCA_021820825.1 Bacillota bacterium | reverse complement strand
GTTTCACTCATTATTATTGGGGTTCTGGCAGTGGTGGTTATCGGAGGCGCGCTCGTATACCAGTTTGTGATAAAACCGCAATCGCATCAACCGCCGTCTGCAGCTGCGCTGCAATCGTGGCAGTACGCCATGAGCCAGATCACTACCAACCTGCAGGGGAGCAGCGTCATTCAGATCCAGTTGACGCTGCAGGCGCCAAACGGAGCCGTCGCAACGGAACTCACGGAACGTCAGGCGCAAGTGGAAGACGCGGTCATTGGAGTGCTTCATAATCTCTCTTCGACGCAGATCATGATGCCGGGCGGTCGTGAACTCATCAAGCAACAGGTTATGAAGCGTGTCAATTCGTTTCTGGTTTCTGGGAAAATAACGGAAGTTTATATTGATTCCCTGATCGTGCAATGAGGAGAGTGAAACATGCCTGATATATTGTCGCAGGGCGAGATTGACGCACTTCTGACAGCGCTCAGCTCCGGCGAAGTATCGGCCGAAGATATCCGCCGGGAAGACGGCGCCTCACGCATCAGACCGTATGACTTCAAGCGCGCCATGCGATTCTCGAAGGAGCATTTGCGTACAATCTCGCGCATTCACGAACTCTATTCACGATTGCTCGCCACGTACCTTTCAGTGCAGGCGCGAACTGTTGTGCAGGTGCTGATCGCCTCTGTGGATCAGGTTCCTTACGAGGAATTCGTGCGATCGATACCAGAAGTGACCGTGCTGCATGTCATTGATGTAAAAACACTCGGAGGAAAGTTTTTGGTTGAAATGGGGAACAACGTAGCGTCTGCGATGCTCGATCGGCTGCTGGGCGGTTTGGGTCACAAAATCGATGTGGAGCACCGCTTCACGGATATCGACATTCTTGTCATGGAGCGGCTGTTTGCGCGTTCGCTGCCCTCGCTGAGCGCCGCTTGGGCCGGGATCGCCGATCTGCAATTTACTTACGATGGTCTCGAAATCAATCCGCAGTTTATACAAATTGCCAACCAAAATGATGTTGTCCTTGTTGTTTCACTAGCTGTTTCCATCGGTCCAGTCTCCGGTCTGATCAATCTGTGCATGCCTCACGTTGTGCTTGAAACAGTCATGCCAAGGCTCAGCAACCGCTTTGCGTTTGCCACGCCGCAGAGAGACGGCGTGGACGCTTCCGCACAGTCGAGACTGCTGTCTGTGCACATGGGGAGCGTCGAAATCGGGCTGAAGGCGGAGATCGGACACACCTCCATTCGCGTGGATGAGTTCCTCGGCCTGAAGGCAGGCGATGTCATCGCTCTCGATCAGCCGATTGATCGACCGCTCACCATTCGCGTGGGGGAAGAACCGAAGTATTGGGGTTTTCCAGGCACTACGCGAGGGCGTTACGCACTCAAGATCTCGCGGATGGTGGAAGAAGGTGTAGAGGTTGAATAAGGACTTTTTGTCCACGGAGGAGATCAATGCGCTCATGGCTGATGGACAGGGCCGTCAGGCACTGAATCCCGATGATTATCTGTCGCTGTTTGATCGCGACGCTTTGGGGGAAATCGGAAACATCTGTTTTGGTACGGCTGCAACCACACTGTCCACGCTGTTGCGACAGAGGGTGGTCATCACCACACCGGAAGTGTCGCTGTTGCACAGGGATGATGTGTCAAAAGATTTCCCCATCCCTCATGTGGTTGCCCACGTTTTATATACGCATGGGCTGGAAGGAAGCAATGTGCTGGCGATTCACGTCGTTGACGCGCGGATTATTGCGGATCTGATGCTGGGCGGCGATGGCACCTCCCCTGCGGTGGATCTCAATGATCTGCACCTGAGCGCGGTTGCCGAGGCGATGAACCAGATGATGGGGTCGGCCGCCACCTCGATGTCGACGATGGTCAATCGAACCATAAACATCTCTCCTCCTACGGTGCGTGTCGTTGACTTGGCTGAAGAGGTGGACGACCTGCTGCAATCACAGTCTGACATTCTTGTCAAGGTTTCGTTTCATCTTCAGGTCGGCGATGTGATCGATTCTCACATCATGCAACTGTACCCGCTGGCATTTGCGCAGTCGCTGGTCGCGATCCTGGTTGGAACGGACGGACAGGAGGGAACGGACGCCGTCGGCGCGGCCGCTCCTGTGCAAGTGAAAAACGGCGCAAACGGCGCTCTGGCAGACCCGGTCACGAAGCGGGAGAAGACTGTTTCCGATCCCCATTTGCAGATTGCCGCCAACAGGGCGGCGACCGCGTACGCAGGTTCGAACGCCTTCACCGACCACACTGCCGGCGCGGTGTATGGTCAGTCGGACACGCCGGAACCAGTTGTGGAACGGGCGGTGTTTTCGGCGTTTGACGAGGTCGGATCGGCGCAAAAAAATGGACAGAACCTTGACCTTCTGCTTGACATTCCACTGTCTGTGACGGTGGAGCTTGGGCGGGCAAAGCGTCTCATCCGGGATATTTTAAACCTCGCTCCAGGGGCGATTCTGGAACTTGACAAACTGGCGGGTGAGCCTGTTGACATTCTCGTCAACAATAAACTGATCGCGCGGGGTGAGGTGGTCGTGATTGATGAAAATTTTGGCGTTCGGGTCACCGACATTTTGAGCCCGGCGGAGCGTGTCAAACGGCTGCAGTGACTCAAGCGATGGGAACGGCGCCTTTTACACTCGCAGGCAAAGGAGAATGACATTGGCACACCGCATATTGGTCGTCGACGACGCAGCGTTCATGCGCATGATGATCAAGGAGATTCTGATCAAGAATGGGTATGAGGTGATTGGGGAAGCAAGCGATGGGTTGCAGGCGCTTGACAGGTTTCGAGAGCTGAAGCCGGATCTGATCACAATGGACATCACGATGCCCGAAATGGATGGCATCCAGGCGCTCAAGGAAATCCGTTCAATGGACTCGTCGGCAAAAATCATCATGTGTTCGGCCATGGGTCAGCAGGCAATGGTCATCGATGCGATTCAGGCTGGCGCGCGGGACTTTATCGTCAAGCCGTTTCAGGCGGACCGTGTTGTCGAAGCGATTCGCAAGGCGTTGGGATAGCGTATGAATGGAGCCGCCAGCGTGTTTGATCTCATCGTCAGCCTCTTGCTCATCTGTGTTCTCGCTTATGTTTCGATTCGACTGCTTGGCAGAAGGGCCGCAGGATTCGGCTCCCATCGTCTGGTGCGTATTACGACCGCCACATCGCTTGGTCAACACAAAAGTTTGCAGATCGTCGTTGTGGACGGCAAGACTGTGCTGTTGCTTGGAGTAGGTTCGCATGTGGAATGTGTGGCGCGTTTCGATGATCCGGATTTGGCAGAGCGGATGTTGCGCGGCGACGGGGATGACGATGCGCTTGCCTTGGTAAAGCCGGCCTTCAGTTGGCTGTTCTCACTGCGCAGGAAGAAATTCACGTCTCAAGATGACGGACTGACGTTCGAGAATCAGCTGTTTGACCGACTGGAGACTTTAAAAAACAGGCGGCAGCAGGTGGTTCGGGAAGCGACCGAGGATGGTCAGGAAGTCAGTGCTGAAGACGGCGGTTCGGACAGGAATGGGCGTTCATTATGAAGGGGAAGCTGTTTCGCATCGCGCCGCTCTCTTTTCTGCTGGCGCTGGAGTTGTGGCAAGGAATGGCATTTGCCAGTACTGGGAGCGCACTCCCTGCGGTGTCCTTCGCGATCACGCCTGCGGGTGGTGCGCAGGGAGTGGTCAGCGCTGTACAGATTATCGTTCTTCTTACAGTGCTCAGTCTCGCTCCTGCTATCCTGATCATGATGACCGCCTTCACACGAATCGTGGTTGTCCTTTCGTTTGTGCGCAGCGCCCTGTCGCTGCAACAGTCGCCTCCCAACCAGATTCTTGTGGGGCTCGCCCTCTTCCTGACTCTCTTTGTCATGAGCCCGACTCTGAACGCTGTCAATCACAATGCGTTGCAACCCTACCTTGCGGGCAAAATCGGGCAGACGGTTGCGATTGACCAGGCAGAACTGCCATTTAAGGAGTTCATGGCGAAGCAGACCCGCATTCAGGATGTAAATCTGTTTTTGGCCTATCGCCATGAGAAGACGCCGGCATCGCTTACGCAACTGCCTCTGACAACGCTGGTTCCTGCATTTGCCATCAGTGAACTGCAGACGGCGTTCCAGATCGGGTTCATGATCTATATTCCTTTTCTGATCATTGACTTGGTGGTGGCCACGACGCTGATGTCCATGGGTATGATGATGTTGCCGCCTGTGCTGATCTCCCTGCCGTTCAAGCTGCTGCTGTTTGTCATGGTTGACGGCTGGTATCTGGTTGTCAAGTCTCTGTTGGCCGGATTTCACTAAAGGGGTTCTCCGCGATGGGATTAAGCGGCTAACGAAGGAGAATGGTTATGAACGGCAACTTTGTGATTGGACTTGGTCAGAGCGTCATGCTTCTGGTGCTTGAACTGGCAGGACCGCTGCTGGTGGCGGGCTTGCTTGTCGGCTTGATCGTAAGCGTTTTTCAGGCGACAACACAGATCCAGGAACAGACACTGTCGTTTATCCCGAAAATTGCAATCGTGGGAATCATCCTTGCTCTTACAGGACCCTGGATGTTGCAGCAGATCATGGCGTTCACGGTCAATATACTGGGCAACCTGCAGAATTTTATCCGTTAGGCGATGACAATCACGCCTGCCCTGCTGGTTTTTTTACTTGTCTTTGTGCGCTGCCTGGGTGTGATGTCCACGGCCCCCCTGTTTGGAAGCGCGCAGGTGCCAGCCATGTTCAAGATTGGTTTGGCGTTTTATCTTGCACTCATTGTCTATTCGGCCTCGTCGCTGACGCAATTGGCGGGGCGGCACGTCGCTTTTACGCTGGGGTGGTTTATCACCAGCCTTGTCATGGAGTCGCTGACGGGTATCGCCATTGGTCTCATCGCAGGTTTCATTTTTGCGGCGGTTCAGTTTGCTGGGGGAATGCTTGACTTGCAGATCGGTTACTCCATCGCATCCGTCGTGAATCCAGGGTTCGGGGCTCCCACGGGATTGATATCCAGCTTCTGGTATACGTTGTTCGCTCTGTTCTTTTTAAATATAGGGGGCCAATACAGCATTTTGCTCGCTGTCCTCCAGAGCTATCACTATGTGCATCTGGGCGCGGCCGTATTTGGCGCTTCAGTGGCCGACGTGTTTTTGCAGGCGCTTGTGACCGTGTTTGTATTGGGCGTTCAATTGGCGGCGCCAATCACCATGGCCGTATTTTTAACCAATGTGGCGCTTGCCATCGCTTCGCGC
>JAKADD010000216.1 GCA_021820825.1 Bacillota bacterium | reverse complement strand
TAACCCGAAGGTCGCAGGTTCAAGTCCTGCCCCCGCAACCATATGGGCCTATAGCTCAGCTGGCTAGAGCGCACGACTGATAATCGTGAGGTCAGTGGTTCAAGTCCACTTAGGCCCACCATATAATGTGATCCATTTTCGTATCATTGCACCAAAAAGAACAGGCGCAGAAGAAGGTTTCTGCGCCTGTTCTTTTTGGTGTTCAGGATGCTTTTACTTAGGATGCGGGCGCCGCGGGGGCTGTCGATCCGTAGGCAATGTTAAATCCGTCAGTGTCGCTGTCAGGCGCCGACGGCGTGGAGACTTGGACGTTTTTCTGGACCATGACACCCCCATCTGCGATGACTAGGCCGGGGTTGCCCCCATTGACCGTTCCTGGATCGAAGGTGGTCTGGCCGTAGTTGGCGAGTTTTGCCACATGACCGCCGATTGTTGGCGCTTCCTGGATCCATTCCGCCGATTGGCCTGGCCCCGTATACGCCTGCGTGGTTGTAAATGATTCGTTTTCAGTCACGTCGTTGATTGTAATTGTCCAATTGCCGTTGCCGTCATTTTTGATCGAAGCGGTCATCAGATCGCCTGGTTTGACGGTCATGCTGGGTATGACCGTTTCGGCGGCGGGGAGGATTTCCCACCATGCGCTGTAATGTCCTGATCCGCTGTAATAGTCCTGTTCGGTGCCCGTCTGGATTAAGTTGCTGTTGTTGAAGCCGTCGATGCCAATCCAGCTTGAAGAATAAGTAGGTCCTTTACTGGCCTGGACCGTTGGCACGGTCCAGCTTCCAGTGATACTGTTGTATTGGCCTGTTGTGCCGGACAGTGCGTATCCCGACCAGTTGCTCGACGACCAACCGTATCCGCTGGCTGTCGTGGTTCGACTGGGCTTCAGACTAATTCTGGGCGCATGCGTGATGGCGCCGCTTGATGCTGACGCTGATGCGGGTATGGCCATCGGTGCGGACAACAGACAGCCAACAGCCAGTACGGAGGACAGTGCATAAAGCATGGACTTCATAAGAAATTACCACCCCTTAACTCGATTGGTACTTCAATTATGAATATACGATCTATTCTAGTTGTAGTACAGAGTTTTTTAAAACTATTGCGCATGGCCGCCGTTGCAAATGATCGCGGCGTCGCCAAGCCTCCCGTGACGCCGATTGGACGGGTGTGCGATCTGCAGCGTGTGCAAAAGAAGAAGTGGCAGCGACGCGGCAGGAGGTTCAACCGCCTACACTCCAAAATAGTCGTTCTCCCGCAACAGTCCTCGCACAGCAATGCCGAACCAGGCGCCGACGGCGCCCAACAGTAAGGCGAGAATCAGAGTCAGCGCGATCACGACGCCGCCCTGATTTGTGGCCAGGCCCATCATGCCCGCCACAGCGGAGGCGGCTCCGCCGATCGGCTCGTGCATGGCATTCCACATCAGTTCAAATCCCCAGCCTGTCAGCGCAGCAAGCAGTGCGATTACGAGGGCGCGTATCGTTTTGCGCATGAACAGTCCGATCAGAACGCTGGTGATAAGGGCGCCATACCATACGCCGTGCTGATTGGCAGTCCAGATGGCCGCGACCGCCGCAACAAAGATCAGCAGTCCAAAGAGCCAGCCCGTTTTTCTCATCATTTTTCTGCCCCCTCGCAATGGTGCATTCCTGCTCGTCATGGTTGCAGCGTCCATGTCGGATGGTACGGCGACTCACGGACTTGAGTTGTGGTTAGAAGTGGATAGTAAGTGCCATTCCACCATGCCAGGATCTGGTTTTTGTACCACGGCGACAGAGGGTTTTCACTCTGTCCGCCGGGATAGACGCCTTCAGCGCCCGTTCCCCAGGCGACGATCATGCGCCAACTCGGGCCAGCAGTGGACACCATGCCGCCGTCGGCGGCGTCGACCGTCCACATGTCGCCTCCCGCCCCGCGTTTCGGATAGCCGAGTGATGCGATCTGGGCCAGCGATGGGAATTCGCGGAAATGGATGCGCTGCCAGGACCATTTGTTCGGATCAGGCCCCAATCTGGCGGACAGCGTGCGCAGCGTCTGCGCAAAAGCGTCGCGCATGACCTCGGGGGCCGTTCTCTTCACGCCGCTTGGCAGATTGAATGCTGGATTGGTCGGGTTGTGCAGCGTCCAAGCCTCCAGATCCTCGTCAAATGGCGGTTGACCCGGACTGATCGCCAAGTCGCTGTCAAGGGCTGTGGGCACATGGTAGGCGCGCCACCACGGCCCAAAAGTGTCGTTCAGGTAGGCTGTCCAGAAAGTCCACCAGATGGATGCGGCGGCGGAATTTGCATTCATGTCGCCATTCCAGTTTGCAAGCAGCGTTTGCGCCTCGCGCTGCAAGGCGGTGTGCGGCTGACCTTGCAGTGCGCGCAGAAGCTTGGGCACGATCAGACCAGCCAAGTAATCGTGGGTGCTGTTTTGCAGATTCGCGAAATCCTTCATCGTCATGCGGCTGTGCATCGACAGAAAGTGGTGGATTTGATCAGCCCGATATCCATTGTCAAAAAAATTCCACGTTGTGCCGATATAGTAAGGATACTGGTTGCCAACCTCGCGCTGATTGGCGGAAAAGACCATGTGGCTCGGCGGATCGTATACCTGCGGCACGTCCCGATAGGGGATGGTGCCGATCACGTCGTTCCTGCCTGTTCCGGAGAGCGGCAGCCAGGGATCGCCGTGCCTGACGATGGGATAATAACCAGCGGAAATAAGTCCGATGTTCCCCTGTTTGTCCGCGTACACGAAATTCTGCGAGGGCGCGTGCCAGTTGCGCAGCGCATTGCGGAACTCCGCAAAATTGCGCGCTTTGACGACGCCGAGCAAGCTGTCCAGGTCCGGCGACGGCAGCGCGCCCATCCAGTCCACCGCGAGCGTCTGCCCATTTTGAGTCATGATGGGGCCGTGTATGGTCAGATCGACGGTGAGGTGTTCAGGCGGTCCATTCTTGACGGGGATCACGTAGTGAACGATCTTAAACGGGCGCCAGGCGCCGTTCCAAAAGTAGTCGCGGGGGTGTCTGGAACTGGTTTTTTCGGCGTAAAACAGCGTTGCCTGATTCTGGACGTTCGTCAGCGACCACGCAATATGCCGATTGTGTCCAATCAAAATGATCGGCAGTCCGGGAATGCTGACGCCGTTAAAATGATAGCCGGGAGCGCTCGCGGAGATTTGATACCAGATAGAAGGCAAGGTCTGGTTGAGGTGCGGGTCACCCGCCATCATCGCCTGGCCTGTGGCGGATTTGGAACCGTTTACGGCCCAGTTGTTGCTGTTCGATCCGTGGTGAAGGGCGGTCTTCGGGAGAGACTTGAAGCGCTTGATGACCGCTGTAACCGCTTTCTCCTCGCGCGCGCTTACGCGTTCTGAGCCTGCAATGGGTGCGACGCCAGCGTATTTGTAGGGGCCCGGATCATACGGAGATTGGCGATCGATGGGTAGGACCGGAAACCAGGCCATGGTGCGCCTGTACCCGAGCGATTTGACCATGAGCGCATAATCGAGGGGGCCTGTGCTAAAATCGAGAGTCTGCGTCATGATGCCTTGCACCACAAGACTGTCGACCGGGGTCCAGGGCGTTGGCTGATAACCGAGCAGCTTAAACAGCACGGGAAGACGTCCTGTCGCAGTATCTTTCCGAATGACGTCATTCACGCCCTGGCTGTAGGAGAGGAGCGCTTCTCGCACCGGACTGTGTGCGGTCATCTGGCGCCATTCCAGTTGCGCCGTGCGCAGGATCCCCAACTGGTCTTCGAACTCGTCGGACGAGAGCGCCGCAGAGCCGACCGCTTGCGCGAGCAGTCCCTCGCCCTGACGGCGCATCAGATCCATTTGAAAGAGGCGGAATGTGGCATGCAGGTAGCCGATTGCAAAAAACAGGTCGTGGTCAGTTTTCGCCTTGATGTAGGCCGTGCCGGTTTTGTCAAACGTGATCTGGACCGGGTTGTTCAGGCCGGGGGCCTGAAGGGTTTCAGAGGTCGGCAGGCGCGCGCCCGCCGCGACCGTCCAGACGCCCGTGCCAGGATTGAATGTCGGGCCAAGAGCAGGGAGTGGACCCGCGCCATTCGCGCCCAGGTATGTAAGTCCAACTCCCGCAAAAAGCGCGGCTGCGAAGTTCGCCCACTTCAGCCAGATCCGTGTTTTCATATCGGTTCACGACCCTCGTATGCTATCTTGCAATTGTTTTCAGTATATAACATTTTTGAGACGTGTGAGTAGAATCTGATGACAGTCTACAGGAAATTGCAGTTATTTTGTTCCCAACGTTTGATCGTAGCGGGAGTTGTGGTCCACCATTCTGGTGGATGGTGTGGAAGAGGTCGCGGACAGGCTTCATTTACCTGAAAGCGCCGTAAAGCCCCTGGCTTCAGCCATGGGGATATAAGGCGTGCCCTTGATCCCTGTTTTTTTCCTCCACACAGTATGCAGTAGACGTGTGATATACTGGTTCCATGAACACAAATCGAATCGAAACGTCGTCTGGTGTCCGAAATAGCGACGCAAAGTCTTGGTGAATGGCGCCGATGTTCGGCTCAAAGAATTGATCCGCGAAGAGGCGGCGGAGCATCGGGCAGACATCCTTGAACTCGAAGTCATGCCGGATCACGTGCACCTCTTGGTTGAAGTCGATCCGCAGTTTGGCATTCACCATTTGGTTAAGCTCCTCAAAGGGCTTTCTTCCCATCATTTGCGCTGGGAGTTTCCGTTTCTTCGCAGCCGATTGCCCACGCTCTGGACGAATTCGTACTTTGTCTCCACAGTAGGAGGTGCACCCCTTGCCGTTATCAAGCAGTCCATCGAAAACCAAAAACACGTCTAACAAGAAAGAACGAACCCCTTCTTTTATCTGCGAGATTCCTCTTCGGGTCACGAGGCAGCAGGAGAAGAAACTGGAGTCCCGTTTTGAAGCGGCCCGGCAACTGTACAACGCACTCCTTGGCGAAGCCAAGCGGCGTCTGGCTCTGTTTCGGCAATCGATCTGGTATACAAAGGCCAGGAAGACGAAGGACGAGGCCGAACGTCGCGCTCATTTTGCCGCCGCCCGGACCGCCTACGGTTTCTCCTCCTACGCGCTGGAAGCCGTGGCCGACGGGATACGGCGCGACACCTGGTTGGGTGAGCATATCGATTCGCATGTGGAACAAAAGCTGGCCGCCCGCGCTTTTGACGCCGTCCAGAAGATGGCATACGGAACGGCCAAGGACGTACGTTTCAAGGGCCGACGCGGGTTGCGCAGCCTGGAAGGCAAGACCAA
>JAKADD010000215.1 GCA_021820825.1 Bacillota bacterium | reverse complement strand
CCGCCAGTTGCGCGATGCGCGCCTCCGCCTTTCGCACCTCCGGCAGGGTGATGTTCAGGTTCGCCTGCTCGATCACCATGCGCTGTGCCGGCTGGGCAGACGCCGCAGAAGTCGTCGCAGAAGTCGCCACAGAAGTTCCTGCGGAGGACTGCGCAAAACTGGTAAAGCCGACACCCCCACTGCTATGCAGCGGCGCCATGGATCCGAGGACGACTGCACTTCCTATCGTGCCATGCTCATTATTTAATCCTGCGTTGAACAAAGCTGCGCCTGCAGATACGCCTCCTTGCGCGGCCCACGATCCGACCATCGCGATAACGATGACGACTGCCAATATTCCGGTCCAGATGCGCGGATCACGCACAAACGCATTTCGTTTCACAGACTCCATCCACTGGATCCCTTTTCCTTTTATCATGAACATCCCCATCCTTTCTGTTTCGCCTCTCCATATAGACGAAGAAGGGCATCATAAGGTTACGGCGAATAGCCAAAGAAGTGCATTGAACTAAACTGGATGGTGTGCTCGTTTTGCGGCCAGATCGATGTGGTTGACAAACGTTGAAGCAGACAGTAGGTTAGGATATATACAAGGTTGGCGTTTAATCCTTCGGGGAGGTTTGAGAATTGAAGTCGAAATATTCACATAAATATCACAGATTTTATACCTCGTCCGCCTTGGTAAAAACAGGAGGTGTTGTGTAATGGAGAAACAGATTGCAACGAGCAGTGTGAAAACATCGTCCAAAGTAGAATCGACAGGATTAGTCCGGGGAGTTGGAGCGGTACTGCTGTTTGTCGTATTCTACATTCACTTGGCCCTCTTTCTAACCATGATCGGCGTTAATCGCATGCTTGGCATTCTGTTCCTGATCAATGCACTCGGATCGCTGATCGCCCTGATCGGCGTCTTGAATCGGGCCAGGTGGCGGGGTTGGGTGCTTGGTATCGTCATGGCTGGCGGAGCCGCCGTGATCAAGCTTGCTATGGATACGATTCCGAGTTTTGCGGCTTTCCTCCTTGGCATCCATGCTGGATCCGGCGGTGCGAACCATCCACATCCGCACGTGCTTACGACAACTGTGATCCCTACGTTCACCAATCTGAAAGCGTTGGGTACGTTTGCTATCGTGATTGAGCTGGTGTTCGTGGTGTGGGCAATTTTCGCACTGAAGACAAAACGGCAGGCGTCCGATTCGACAGACCGCTAAACGGCGCTCTGCGGTGGAAAGGGATTTGCGCGTCTGATCGTGAAATGACGCGCGTTTGTGGTGTGCCAGACAATCACTCAGGAAAAATTGTGATCAATCGTATCCGCCCGATTTGTTAAGTACCAATCACACCGACACGAATCGTCATACGAATCTCCCGCCTTTCTCACCCTCGCCATGCTGTGCCTCCAAGCCAAATCGCGCATACAACTCTTCCGGCGCCCGCAACTCTCCCAGCGCACCCTGCAAGAGATTGCGCATCCGCTTCTCAACGAAGGGTTCCCGCTGCGCGAGATTGTCGTTTTGCCACGGGTCATTCTCCGTGTCAAAAAGCAGTGTCTCACGATCCGGCACGCGCATCCGAACTGGATAGCGCCATACTGTACTGTCCGTGTACGGCAAAAATCGTCCTGCTTCCGGATTCTCGGGAACCTGGATCGGTGAAAACCAGTTCACCCCATTCATGAACATCGTCGAGTACAGGTTCAGCGGTTTGTCCGTGTCCGCCCCAAGGTGATAGGTATAGCGTCCATCCGTCACATTCAGCGAACGGCCGAAATAACCGTACACTGCCCAGTTCCGGATCGACTCTGACTGACCCAGCACCAGCGGCAGCACGCTTCGACTATGCGTTGGTTGTTCCACCGCGCCGCCCATCGCGTCGATCATTGTGGCGTACAGGTCAACAGCCGACGTCAAAGCGGTGACGCGACCGCCGCTTTTCGTTCCCTGCGGATGCCAGACGAACAGCGGCGTGTGCGTGAGCACGTCATAGTTCGGGCTGTCCGGTTTGCCCATCCAGCCTTTTTCCCCGAGGTAGTGCCCGTGGTCGGATGTCACGATCACCATCGTGTCATCCCACAAATCATGTTGATCCAGCTTTTCAAACACGCAACCGAGCCACTTGTCCACCATCGATAACTTGGCGGCAAATTGTGACCTCACGAACGCGACCTGTCGCGGACTCAACTGAGCAGGCCCATCGCCGAGCACATTGCCATATTGTGGCCAGAGCACCAGGTCCGGATCATGTGGATCCTCGTCTGTGTACAGTGAGGCAAACTCATCCGGATTGTGAAACGGCTCATGAACGTCGAAGCTATCGATCACAAGCAGGAAACGTTCCTGTTCGTGATTGTCCTCCAGCCACTGCGCCGCACTGGTGAATACGCGTGGAGACAGGAAATCCTCTTCTTTGTGAAACTGCGCTGCATTGCGCGCATACGCGCTGCGTCGGTTAAAGAAGTCACCTTGCGGTGATGCGTCCTCTGCGCGAGTCTGGCGCAGCAGTCCCGGATCAGGATGAATCGGCGCCGTCTTCCACGCATCCGTCTCGTGTCCGCGAATAAACTCAAAGCCTTGATAGTCAGTGAAGTACCCATGGCTGCCGTGCTGAAAATAATGGTAATGGTCAGTGACGAGTTGCGTGACGTAGCCATTCTCACGCGCCACGCGCGCGAGTGGCCGATCATAGGGCTCCATCGGCCCCCACGGACGCCACAGAAACTCCTGTATTCCGGTGAAGAATTCTCTGCGCGCGGGCATGCATGGCAGACTGCCCGCATAATGTCGCTCAAACACTGCGCTCCGCTCTGCAAATCGATCCAAATTCGGCGTTTGCACGTCGAGTTCAATGGGTTGTCCGTACGCTTTTAGAAAGTGACGGTTCAGACTGTCAATGGTGATGAATATGACGTTCACGAGTAGTTCCCTCCCTCTTTTCTCGATTGCTCTTAGCCAATCTTATTTTTTCGTGCTCGTCTCTCCTATCCCGAAAAATCGCCGTAGGCGTATTTTTCTTTCCGGTTGTTGGTGGCGCATAGCGCCATGGCAGTCTATCCACCGAACGCATTCTGGATTCTTTCTGTCTCCTCAGGCTTTTGTGCAGGCTGCACAGGTTTGGACCGTTCCGGCCCTACCGTCTTTCGCATACGAACTGTCTTCTTTGGTTTTGTCAGAGGTTCCCCAGACAGGATCTTGGCTACGCCTCGACGGGCGATGACGACGGCGGCATTGTGGTCCGCGTTGTCTGTATGTCCACAGCGGCGGCAGACAAATTTGGCCTGTGTCAGCCAATTGTCCTTGTGAGTGGAACCGCAAGCGGCGCACTCCTGTGAACTGTACGCAAACGGCACTTTGACCACCAGCTTCCCGCCGCGCAGCGCTTTGTACTCGGTGTACTGCACAATCTGCCCCTCGCAGAGGACAGAATGGCCCAGTTTAGTCCGGCTTTGGCTGCCGCTCCATTCTTGAGCCACTTCCCTTTCTCGTCTTGCTTGGCTTTCGAACGGCGGGTCATGGTTTGGATCTTGAGATCTTCGAAGGCGTACAGCTCATACTGGCTGTCCGCCACCAGCGCATGGCTGGTCTGGTGTGCATACTCCTTGCGCACGTTCGCCTCGTACTGCTGATAGCGGGCCGATCAGCGGTACGCTTTCCTCTGGTTCTTCGAGCCTTTCTTGCGTCGGGCCGCGCGCCGCTGCCATTTTTTCTTTTGCTCGCGTTCCTTGTCGATCCGCTCCTTCTGGACAGGCAACAGATCGTACACCTGACCGTCCGAGGTCACGAGAGGCTTGGCCACGCCCCGGTCGAATCCGCTCACCGCATCGTCTTTGGCGCTAAAGGACAAAAACCACTTCCCGGCGCGAACCGAGATATGGATGGAGGCCGGAATATCGTGTTGTCGATGGCGACGTAGTCAATCTCGCCGACAGGAAATTTGTGTGTGCCCACCTGCAGGTTGTACCGCAGGATGTCGCCTGTTTCCCAATCCACTTGCGATGCGAAGGAACTGCCGTTTGAAGGAGCGAAAATAGCGGTCTTTCGACACTTTGGCGTTATAAATCAGGCATTGGCATCCGATCCAACGCAAGAGTATTTGTTCCTGTTCCTTTGTCGGGTAGAGGCGAAACTGGTAGCCGTTCATCATGATTCTATGATACACTGCCAACCATGAATAGACAAGATTCCCATTCCTCATCGCATGCGGTGTATACGATTCATCTTCACATCGTGTTTGCGACCCAGTATCGGCGCAAAGCCATCACGCCTCTGCTGTTGGCGGACCTTCTAGAACTCTTTGCAGAGATTTTGTCGGGCTGGCGCTGCTCACTCTTGGAGTTTGGCGGCGAAGCAGACCATGTGCATCTGCTGGAAACCGTTCTTTTGGCATCGAGCCTACTATGTGGGCAGTGTCGGACATGCCAGTTTGGAGACGGTGAAACGCTACGTGAAATCCCAAGGACTGAGCGGATCCAGAACAAAGACAAGTAGTAAAAGACAGCCCGCGACCCCCTCCTGACGCTTCGCGCCGAGGAAGGGGAATGCGCGGGCAGTTCGTTCAAGGAGGTGACTGGTACGACCCCAATTCAATATGTGCACCAGATACGGGTCAACACGGCCTTGAATCTCTTTGAAAATACGCAAATGACGGTCAGAGAGGTCGCTGAGTACCTGGGGTACTGCGATCAGTCCTACTTCAATCGCGTATTCAAAAAATGGATGGGCATGGCGCCCACACATATCCAACGATAGAGAACGTATGAAGGCGCCTCCCTGTCTGAAGCGATCACCGCGTTGCAGGTTCACGCCGCGCCCCGACTCTCGCCACCCGCCTGTATGATCTGCCCCACAGTCACGGCAGTATGTTGCGCGAACAGGACGTGAACATTAAGGCCATCAACGATCGACTGAGCCACGCCAACACCAGCATGACCGTCAACCGCTATTTGCATGCGCAGAGAAGCCAATCCCGAGAAGGAGTAGATCGACTGGACGCAGCGATGCAAGGTGGCGAACAGACAGACGACGAACAAAATGTAAAGTAGAACCATTACAGGAAGGCGAAACGAATGTTTTACCCCATTTGTAGATCGCGCCGTTGAAACTAGATCACACGCAAAATCGGATGGCAGCCGAGTATAGGCTACCATCCGATTTTCTTTGGTACTACAGGCTTTTTCATGGTCGGAGTTACAGGATTCGAACCTGTGACCTCCTGCTCCCAAGGCAGGCGCGCTACCAAGCTGCGCTAAACTCCGATAAAGT
>JAKADD010000214.1 GCA_021820825.1 Bacillota bacterium | reverse complement strand
CTCATTGAATTCTCGCAGTTCTTCAACGGATCACGCTGGCTCCTCTCAGTCTTCTGGATCCACGGACGCGCGGGATCACCAGAGTCGGACGATCGTGTCCAGTTCTGGCAATGGCGTGGTATTCAATCAAAAACTGTCCACTGTTCCGAGCGGATACCAGTCGTACGTGAACAAGGCGCTGAGTTCTGTTGGCGGTACGCTGAAATGGGTGAAATTCAGCCACAGTGACTCCACCAACATCCAGATGAATATCAAAATCCAGAAAAGCGCTGGCGGCACCACGAAGGTAAAAGATGTATTTAACGCTGCGGGGCAACTGCTAACGCAGCACATTGCGACCGATAACTAGTCGTGCAAGTCGTTCGCTGCAGGCTGCGGAAACGCCGACGCGTCTGGCCGCCTGAATCCACAGTAGGGCGCAACCCTTGGGCATGGGCGATCAACAGGCTCTCCAACCCTTCCTGTGTATTCCGGCCATTCCGGCAGTTCCTCTTTGCATACCTCAGACAGCAACCTCGTTCATGCTGTCTGGGGTACAATGTGTGTAGCGGGGGTGATGAGGTGCGCCAGGAGCGGATCCTCTTGGTTGAGGACGACGAAGATATCACGGAATGGCTGAGTCTGGAGTTCGCGCATGAAGGTTATGAACTGGTCACGGTGGGCGACGGCCAGACGGGATTAGAACAGGCGCAATCCGCTGACTGGAACATGATTCTATTGGATGTGATGCTGCCGGGGATGAGCGGACTTGAACTGTGTCGGCGCATTCGAGCCGACAGTCATGTGCCGATCATCATGCTCACTGCGCGGGGCACCGTGCCCGATCGCATCGCTGGACTGGATTATGGAGCGGACGACTACCTCGTTAAACCATTTGCGGTAGAAGAGTTGTTTGCCCGAATGCGCGGCGTGTTGCGGCGCATTTCTTATCGACAGGATACAGTGCTTGGCGCGCGGGATTTAGAGATGAATGTGAATGCCCGAGAAGTATTGAGGAATGGAGAGGCCATCAGCTTGACGGCTCGTGAGTTTGCACTCCTGCAGTATCTGTTGGAACATAAGAATCAGGTCATGTCGCGCGAATCCATTTTGCAGAGTGTATGGGGGTATGACTTTATGGGGGATACGAATGTGGTCGACGTGTACATTCGCTATGTGCGCGCCAAAGTCGATCAGGGCCGAGAACCGCTTGTACACACGGTGCGCGGCGTCGGCTATGTATTGCGCGACAAATGAGAAAGACGATCAAGAGCAAGATCGCCTGGCTGACGGTATTGGCGCTCACTGCGATTGTGCTGTCTTTCACCGTTTTCGTATACGTATATCTGGCAAAATGGATGGTGTCACAGGAAATACAGGCCGCCTCCCTGCGTGCAGCGCAAATTGCGCACACGTATCAGAGTCACCTTGATGAAGGCGCAAGTCAACACAGTGTCATGTCGCCAAGCTGGCTCACGCGGCTGGTGCATGGGCAAGAACTCGCGCTTGTCTACGATGCGCATGGGCGATTGATAGACCACGCTGGAAAACTGAGCGTTCCCGGCGGACAGAATCAACTGGCCTCCCTGCATAACGCCATGCTGTTGATCGACGGGCGCCACTACGCGCGGGTGATCGTCCGTACTCATCTGGAAAATGGCAGTTTGCTTGCAACCATTGTCTTTTATTCGTCGCTGTCGGTGGCCTATCATTATTTGCAGGAGCTCATTCAAACGCTGATCGTCGGCGCGGCAGGCGCCCTTGTCCTGTCGTGGTTCAGCGGGTATTGGCTCAGTTCTGTGGCGCTGCGGCCGATCGGCAGGATGATCCAGGCGGTGACGCACATCGACGCCACTCGTGTGACTGAGCGCTTGCCTGTGTCAGAGGCGCGCGATGAGATCAGTCAACTGGCAGAGACGTTCAATCGTCTGCTGGGCCGCATCCAGTCCGCGATGAATAAGCAAAACCAGTTCGTGGCGGATGCTTCCCACGAATTGCGCACACCGCTCACCGTGCTTCTGGGCTACACAGATCTGCTTGAACGCTGGGGTCAAGAAGATCCAGTTGCCGTGGCGAAAGCCGTCAGCGCCATGAAAAAGCAGATACGCCAACTGCGCCGATTGACAAACGATTTGCTGCAATTGGCGAGTTTCTATGAGTTGAATCCACCGCAGACCGCCATCGATATTCGCAATGTTGTGGAAGAAGCGGTTGAACATATTGCCGTTGGCTATGATCGCGACATCAAAATAGAAGTTCCGCACGAACCGATTATAGCCGCGATCTATCCGGAGCATCTTCAACAGATTCTGTTTATCCTTTTGCACAATGCGGCCACTCACACGGAACGGGATGTGCCCATACGCGTGGAGGTGGGGGTTCGCGATCGGACCGTGTCCGTCAGTGTGGCGGATGCGGGTCAAGGCATTGCGCCTGAACATCTGGAACACATTTTTGAGCGTTTCTATCGGGTGGATCAAGCGCGCAGCCGTGGCACGGGGGGAACGGGATTGGGACTCGCGATTGCAAAGGAATTGGTGGCGGCCTATGGCGGCACGATTGAGGCGGCAAGCAGCCCAGAGAGTGGAACGGTGATGACCGTTCGCTGGCCACTGGCCGCTGGGTAAAAGACAGACGTGTGGATGCAGAGAGGGTTACGAAAAACTCACCAATCCTGTTCGGCAGCAGGCGATCTTTTCGCAATTGCTGTATCTGCGGGCGCCCCTTTTCCAAGGAGTTGCTATATAATGTCGATATATATACTCGAAGGGCGGTGTTTCGTTTGGAGGACTGGAAATCTTTCCTGGCTGCACATCAAGACAGGTTTCTCTCCGATTTCATAGAATTTCTCAGTATTCCTAGCTTATCTACGTTGCCTGAATATCGCGATGAAGTGAATCGAGCGGCAGAATGGCTTGCATCGCGCATGAAAGCGACGGGTCTTGAAAACGTGGAGGTGCTCGAAACCGCTGGTCATCCGGTGGTGTATGGCGATTGGTTGCATGCGGACGATGCACCGACACTTCTACTCTATGGGCATTACGACGTTCAGCCTGCAGATCCATTGGAGTTATGGAAGACACCTCCGTTTGAACCCGACAATCGTGACGGACGCATCTATGCCCGTGGCGCCAGCGACATGAAAGGCAATGTGTTGCTGATGTTGCAAGCCTGTGAGGCGCATTTGACCACGACAGGAAAACTTCCGGTGAACGTCAAGCTTTTGATTGAAGGAGAGGAAGAGATCGGAAGCCCATCACTGGCCAATTGGTTGGCAAATCACCAAGACAAAGTCTCTTGTGACTTCGCCGCCAGCTCCGATTCATCGCAAATTGGTCAACAGTCGCCAACCATCATCGTTGGCGCCAAGGGTCTGTGTGGGATACAAATAGATGTAAAAACTGCTGCAAGCGACCTCCACTCTGGAATTGCCGGAGGGATCGTTTATAATGCCCTCCACGTACTTTCCGGATTAATCGCTTCCATGCATCATGCAGATACCACAAGAGTCAGCGTGCAGGGGTTTTATGATGATGTCATCATGCCTGCATCAGAGGACAGAGAGATGTGCGCTCTTTCGCCACTCAACGCAAATGTCTTTCGCCGGTCGATAGGAGTGAGTCAATTAATCAGCGAACCTGAATTTACGCCGATGGAATCCACGTGGTTCCGTCCCACGCTTGAGGTCAACGGCATGTGGGGAGGATTTCAGGGGGCAGGAATCAAGACTATCATCCCCTGCGAAGCTCACGCGAAAATTACTTGCCGTCTGGTTGCCAACCAGCAACCCAAAAATATCATTGAAAAATTGAAGGAACACGTGCGCGAGCATACACCAGCCGGGGTAGAAGTAAGCGTTTCGCCTCTCTCTGGTTTGGCTGATCCTTATCTCGTGCCAAGTCATCATCCAGCGCTTCAAGCAGCCGATTCGGCACTTCAGGATGAGATGGGAAGCGCCCCCATACACATGCGTATGGGAGCAACCGTTCCGGTTCTTGGGATGTTAAAAGATCTTCTTGGTGTGGAGGTGATATCTCTGGGCTTTTCGGGTATAAGTGACAACATACATGCGCCGAATGAATTTGTCGATCTCGCTCTGTACAAACTTGGCCCGCATGTTTATGCCCGTTTTTTTGAACACTTGGGTTCCTTATGATCCGAATTTGAGGGGAAGGAAAGTGAAGAAAATGTCCGAGAATGTGAGAAAGCAGATGCTGGCAGCAAAGGATGGCCACCAGATATTCGTGCGCCACTGGCCGTCCGCTGGACCGGCGGCCATCGTGGCGGCTCATGGAAACGGGTCGCACAGCGGTGTCTATGGGTTGATGGCTGCGCATTTGACCGGATCCGACATCTACGCTTTCGACCTGCGCGGCTATGGCGCCTCGCCAGTGCGGCCGACTGAGGTGTCCGATTGGCAAGGCTGGGCCGACGACATGGCTGTTGTTGCCGCTGCAGCAGCAGCCGAGGGCAAGCAGGTCTTTCTCTTGGGCCACTCCCTTGGCACTCTCGTCGCGCTCGCCGCAGCGCCACGGGTTGCGGGGCTTGCTGGCGTCATCCTGATCTCGCCCAGTCCCTCCAGCCGGGCGATGACCCCCGAGTGGATCGGGGGTGTCATGGAAGCGCTCCAGACCCAGGGGCCTGCTGCAGAAGTGCGCCTGCCATGGGGTCCGGACGAACTGGTGCGCAGCGCAGAAGTGCGGGCTGCGATCGCCAGCGACCCCTTGGCGCTGCGTCCGGTGACCACTGGGATGCTGGTGCAGATCGTTGGCCTCGTGGAGGCGGCGCAAGAGGCTGGCCTGGCCATCACCGTTCCGGCATTGCTCCTGTTGCCGGGAGAGGATCTGCTTGTGGAACGTTCCGAGGCTCTGCGCATGTTCGGCTGGATAGCGAGCGACGACAAACAGCGCGTCGAGTTCCCCGGCTGCTACCACGACCTGCCTCAGGATGCCCCGCAGCAGGTTGCCTCGGCTATCGCCGAGTGGCTGAATCACCTCGCATTGTAAGCATCGCGGTCTGCGGGCGGCTTTCCCTGCGGATCATGTTCTTCATGGCGCAGGGGCCGCCATCAGGCGTTCACCCCCTGCGTATCCGTGCGCTCACTTTTTGACCAGTCCCTCTCTCCTGGCATACGCTGCCGCCTCCACACGATTTGACAGATGCAGTTTGTTAAGGATGTTACGCACATGGAAGCGAACCGTATGTTCACGGATACTCAGACGCTGGGCGATGTCTTTGTTGATGGCGCCCGTGCCCAGTTCTCTCAAGACTTCCTCTTCACGGACAGTCAGCGGTGTAGCGTCATTCTGC
>JAKADD010000213.1 GCA_021820825.1 Bacillota bacterium | reverse complement strand
TTTCAGGACAGGGGAAGGCAATTCCATATGGTGTGTGTGATCCTACGCAAAATATCGGATGGAGCATGAGAGGTATCCGAATGCCACAGAACTGCTCCTGACCGCGGATGCAACCAACGATCAGGGCAACCAAATGGTTCTTGTCCATTTTAGCTATTCCGAGCCTCCTCACACCGACCAGTTTGCTATGGCCATCCTGAGTGAGTCCACGATGAGGCGAATCTGGTCCTCTTCCACAATCAGGGGAGGAGCGACGGTGATCACATTGTTAAATCCCCCCACGGTGTCGGCCGTCCTGCCAACAATGACGCCGCGCTCCTTGCACTGCGCCACGATGCGTGTGACGGCCTCAAACCGCAATGGAACCTTGGTCTTTTTGTCTTCCACCAGTTCGATTCCCGCGAGCAACCCCATTCCGCGCACATCGCCGACGTTGGGGAGGTCGCGGAGGAGGTTCATTTGTGCCAGGAACAGTTCTCCCAGTCGGGCAGACCGGGCCACAAGACCAAGCTCCTCAAAGATGGCGAGATTCTCCAAAGCGGCGGCGCAACTGACCGGATGCCCTCCAAATGTATTCACTTGCCGAAATCGGGCATCCTGTTCTTCTGAGTCAGCGAACACTTCGGCCACTTCCCTGCTGACCGCTGTCGCAGAGAGGGGTAAATAGGCGCTGGTCAACCCCTTGGCCATCGTCACAATGTCTGGTTGGACGCCGCTATGCTGAAATCCGAAGTTCTTTCCAGTGCGTCCAAATCCGCAGATGACTTCATCCACAATGAGCAATACTCCGTATTGACGGCAAATTTCTGCGACTCTGGGCAGATAATTGGCCGGTGGAACCAACACTCCTCCTCCCGTAATGATCGGTTCCATCACGAAAGCGGCGACCGTATCAGAACCTTCCCATACGATGGCCTTCTCCAGTTGTTGCGCCGCCTGCTCGCCGTAAAGCGCCTGATCCTGGCCTTCGGCTTCCCGGTACGGATCAGGCGGAAAAATATGGATGAACCCAGGGGCCATCGGTTCATATCCAAATTTTCTCTGATGCTGCCCTGTTGCGGACAACGCACCCAATGTAGCGCCGTGATACGCTCGATAGCGCGATATAATCTTGTAACGCATGGTGCGGCCGAGCAGTGTGTGGTACTGGCGGGCCAGCTTAAAGGCCGTTTCATTGGCCTCCGACCCGCTGCTGCCAAAGAACACGCGATAGTCGCCTTCCAGCCACTCATTCAACTTCTCGGCCAGGACGGCGGCAGGCTCGTGCGCAGCGGACAACGGATAGTAAGGGAGCCGCACCATCTGTTCGTAGACTTTCCGGGCAATCCGCTCGTGTCCATAACCGGCATTGACACACCACAGCCCGGACATGGCGTCCAAATAACGGCGACCATCGACATCGGTTACATAGACCCCATCCGCGCTGTCTACCATCCAGGCATCCTGGCGGCTGGGACCGAAAGCATGCCAGACATACCGTCTATCGCTCGCGAGCAGTGACTGCCTGTTCTGTTCATCGTTCAACTCCATCGTTTTCCACCCTTCTCCAAGTAGACGATCCATGCCAATCGGCGCAGACAGACGGTGATCGTGATCAAGTGATCAAGTGTGGCAAAGTCATACCTTGTTTTCTGCATTCAGGTCCTTGAGGGAATGAGATTCGATCTTGGTGATCCGGTTGTTTTCGTCTACGTGAACCACACGGGAAACAATCTGATTGTATTCCTCATCGCTCACTTCGCACAGGGATAGAATAATGACGAGATCGCTCGGCTGAAACAGGCGGGCAGGCGGACCGTTTAAACAAATCGTGCCGCTGCCAGCATTCGCCGGGATCGCGTACGTCCGCCACAAAGCAGCGTTTGAGACGTTTGTAACCTGCACCATCTCGTAGGGGCGAATATCCGCCGCCTCCATGAGGGAACGATCAATCGTGATGCTGCCCACATAATCCAGTTGCGCCTCCGTGACAACCGCACGGTGGATCTTCCCTTTGCAGATCGTGCGAAGCATATGATCAGTCCTTTCCTCACAATGCGTGAGCCCGTTTGTGACGGATCGTAATCACCTTGGTTGCCGTCATTTCGTCGATCGACGCCCGCGCGCCCTCTTTTCCAATCCCGCTGTTTTTGACACCGCCATAGGGCATTGAATCCGCGCGCATGTTCGACGCCTGATTGATATTGACCCCGCCAACGCGCAATCCCCGCGCGACGGCAAATGCGACGTCCAATTGACTCGTAAATACACCCGCCTGCAGTCCAAATTCACTTTCATTGCACAGATCAATGGCTTCTTCAACCGTCCGGTACGGGATAACGCTCACGACTGGGCCGAACGCCTCCTGGCATACGACCGCCATGTCCGGTTGTACATCGACCAGGATCACCGGATCAAGCAGATTGCCCCGCCGATTCCCTTGCGTCAAGGCCGTGGCGCCGCTTGCCACGGCATCCTTGATCCATTCCTCGACGCGAGCGGCCGCCCGTTCCGCGATGAGCGGACCGATGTCAGTCGCTTCATCCATTGGATCGCCCACGCGCAATTGCTTCACCCTGGACACAAAGCGATCCAAAAAATCGCTCCAGACCGATTCCTGCACATAGATCCGTTGCGCCGAAATGCAGACCTGCCCGGCATAGGCAAAAGCGGCCTTGGCCAGAGACTCAACGGCCAGATCAAGATCGGCGTCCGCGTGCACCATGTTTGGCGAGTTCGATCCGAGTTCGAGAATAACCGGACGTACTCCGGACTGTTCCTTGATCCGCTTGCCCACCGCCACGCTCCCCGTAAACGTGTACAGTGCAATGCGCTGGTCGGACACGAGATCCTGTCCGGACCGCGCTCCTCCCAACACCATATTCAAATATCCATTCGGCAGACCCGCCTCAATCATGAGCTCAAGCAAGCGCACCGCTGTCATCGGTGTGGCGTCGGCCGGCTTCAGGATCACGGCGTTGCCCGCCGCCAGCGCGGGCGCAATTTTGAGCGCCGTCACATTGAGCGGGAAATTGAACGGCGTAATCGCGCACACCACTCCCAGCGGTTCACGCAGCGTCAGACTGAACGCGTCATCGTCAGATATTGTTTCCTGAACTTCTGTGTAGCCGTGAATTCGCGCCGCTTCCTCTGAGGCCAAACGGAAATTCTTGACCGCCCGTTCCACCTCCAGACGGGCGTCGCGAATCGGTTTCCCGGTTTCCAGAGTCAGTGTCCGGGCCATGCTGTCCGCGTGAGTCGCCAGCAGCTCCGATGTGCGTTCGAGAATAGTCGCCCGCTCGCGAAATCCCAGCGTTCCCCTGCGCACAGTGAGCACGGAGTTACCAACGATTCGGGAAATCTCAGCGGATGTTGGCTCCGCATAGCGAAAGATTGCTTCCCCGTTCCACGGATTGCGGATCGTGACTACCGATGAGTCTTCCGCCTCTTTCTCATGCCAGGCGCCGTCCATAAAAAAGCTTCTGACCGTATTCAAGACGTTTCCCCCTTGCGGCTTCATGTATTCAGGCATCATGGAATGATATGGAACACCGCAATCGTAGAGCAAATTGTTTAAACTTATCTTAATGGATAGTCTAATCATTTATATAGACAATCACCTGATCGATGTAGTTGTCTACAAATCCTGTCGCTATATTGTACCTATACTGTACCTATCGCTGCCGGATGCAGTTTGACGTTCCACCGCGATCTTCAAGGCTGTCCGTAGAGAAAACTCCTGCGGGTCAGGCGGTTCCCGCTTTCAGATGCGCGTACAAGGCGTCAAATACCACACGGGCTTGCAGCAGGGCCTCCAGATCATCGTTCGCCAACGACCGGATTCCCTGGCAAATCGCTTCCACACCTTCGGATTCGGGCGGTGGAATCACGGTGGTAATGCAATCGGCGCCGTCGACAATGCGAGCGATTTGAGCCAGAATCGGGTCCGCCAACCCGTATTCCTTTAAAAACGCAGCAAAACTGCACCGCCCGCGGTGATGGCTGAGCCGCACTCCCGGAATGTCAAACGGGATCGCGTCCGCTGTTTCCTCGACCATCTGACCGGAAGGAAGAAATTGAAACTCAGCGTGCGCATCAATGTACTTCCAAATCAGCCAAACGCACGCCATCCGGTCAATCCCAACTCGTTGCCAGGTCACCCATATCATTTACTCTTCCTCCTCTCCCGCTTCGCCAAACCGTGTGCGGAGCAGGCGTTCCAGTCGGTCATGCACGGTGACTCCGGTTGTCGAATGGAAAAAATCCTGCGCGTACGCCAGCCGAAACTGCATCGTCAATCGTCGCAGCGCATCCTCCGCCTCCGCGTCCGGGGAAGGCGCTGCGACCTCCCATTGATCCAGAGCCTGCGTGATACTCGTGTAGCGTTGCGCCGCCTGCTCCTCAAATTGTCGCCGCAACTGGGCGTCTTGCTGCGGGCCGAGGGAATTTGCCTGCCAATACGTCGCCGCGCCGCCCATCTCGACGATTTCCGCAGCGATCCATTGCAGATGTTCGCGATGCCGTTCCGTGTAAGGCAGGACGCTGACCGAATCCACCAGATACACGGCGCCAAGTTGCTTCAGCTTGCGCCACACATACACCCGTTTGTTGCTGGGGTGCGCGGGCAAGCTATAAATCAGGAGTAACCAGGAAGCAGGAGACACCGCGCCATCCATGATCGTTCGCCGTCCTCACCGGTGGTCCGCGAACCGCAGGGGAACGCGACGAAAACTTTGATATGTAAGCAAATCATACCCGATCTTTAAGGCACCCGCCAGGTAAAATGGCCAACCTGCCGCAGCGAACGTCAACAGCACACCCGCAAGCGCCGGCGTCAAGGCCGAACCGATATTGCGCGCGCCGTTGGTCCAGGTGGCCGCAAAGACCCGGTCGGACGGCGCGACCAATGCCATCGTGTACGCCTGGCGCGTGGGAACGTCCATTTGCGATAACACATGGCGCAACAGCAACAGGACCACAGCAAGCGAAGCGGTGGGCATGAGCGGTATCAGGCAAAGAAACACGTTGGATGGAACATGCGTAAAGACCATCGTGTTCAGGAGACCGATGCGCTCCCCGAGCCACGCGGCCCCAAACGACGACAGCGCCGACAGCACATTGGTGCCAAAGAACAGCAGACCCAATTGGGATAAATCAAAGTGAAAACGTTCGTAAAACCAGAAGGCCAGTAAACTCTGTACGATGAATCCACTGCCGAACGCATCGAGCGCGAACAGCGCAGACAGCGCGTACACACGACGCCTGCCCTCCGTAGACTGTCTTTCCGTAGACTGTCTTGTCGCCTCACCCGCACCGTCCACGAATT
>JAKADD010000212.1 GCA_021820825.1 Bacillota bacterium | reverse complement strand
GGCCGCCGCCCGTTCCAATAAACTCTGAAACGCCTGCCCCTGCGCCAGACTCGCCCGAAACGCCCCGGTCCACGCATCAGACTGAATCTCATAGTGATCCCTTCGGCTTCCGGGGATCCCGACTTTGCGAAACAGTCTTATCTGCAGATATAATACATTCGCGCGTCGCGATTTCTTGTACTCACTTAGTTTCAGGAGTGGCTGTGTAGAAGCATCTTGCAATGAGTTCCGCAGATGTGCAAAATACTATTCTGCTTACCCGCGTTTCCTTATCATGGTTCATCGCTCCAGTCTACTGCCGTCACGGTTCCATTCAACCAATCCTGTTTTATAATGGCGTATCCAATAGCTGCCGCATACTCTCCTGTTTCTGTTTTCCACAATGCTCGGTAGTGTGATTCCTTCACCCATCCGCAAGCTGCAAATGTCTTTCTCATCGCGATGTTATCTTGCCTTGTATTACCTTCAATGCGCAACGCTGCAGGTAACTCCCGAAATACAAAATCAGCGATGAAGCGAAGTGCTTGCTTTCCAATGCCCATCCTACGATAGGGAGCACTGATTCGAAGATCGATTCTTGGGATTGGATCCCGTATCTCAAACACTGTGATAAAACCGACATTCTCCCCAATTCCCGATTGAATCCAAAACGACCTCGCTTGCTCGCCATGAAAATGCCCGTTTGACTCCCAATTTACAATCATTTCTTGCGTTGGTGATGGTGTCTCAAAATATTCCCACGTTTCAGATGTCAACCAATGAACAATTTCGTCTTGGTCTGACTGGCTGTATTCTACAAATTTTATTTGCATCGGCGTCTCCTTTCTTAGTTTCCTAAACTATCCCGCCCAATAACATTCCTGGATACGCTAATTTTCCGGGGTTGCTTTACCGGGTTTGCTTTAATAGAAACGTCTCCAGTACGATGGGTGTGTACTGGGTCGGTGCCCTTAGAACCCATCAAGGAGACGTCAGTGAAAATGCCCTTTCTTATCGATAGCAACTGAACTCCCCTTCGAGTAGTATGAATAATAGAGGCATGTTGGGGCAACCATGGCGCAAATCACAATCAGTGGAATTAGGATGATATTTGGAAGGAAGTAGAGAAATAGCTCAATCAAAATGCCTAAAAGGAAAGTCACTACTCCCAAAACTCGTAATGTAGTGCGTTTTTTATTGCTCATTAATCGAATTTGCTGTCCGACACTTTTGCGAGTTAACCCAAAACGACTTTGGTAAATGAAACCAACGACAAGGACAATGATGGCTCCGGACCAGTTATGTTGTATTCTTACTAAAATATTTTGTTCGTTACCCGTAAATAAAAAAGTTATCGCTATGCTTACCATTAACCAAGGCGCCAATCGCATTCTACTCACCATTCCTGACTGTTAGCGGCATGGACCATAAAAAGGAATGTTCCCTCTCCGTTGACTATACGACAGCCATTTGCTCCGCGCAATAATTCGGCTAAAATCGTACCCAGGAGGAGTTGGGTCACTCATATAGAAATCTATATCGAAGGGATTGTTGTGCGCAGAAGGATCAACTGCGCACATTATTCATACTTTGACGGTGCTGCCGTCATCATGATGAAATCAAAGAACGGAGCCATGGATCATGACCGCGTTTCGCAGTGTGGAATGGTTGGGCGATCGTCTGCGGTTGCTGGATCAGCGGCTGTTGCCCGCACAGGTGGAGTATGTGGATCTGACCGATCACCGGAGCGTGGCGGAGGCCATTGCAAACATGACTGTGCGCGGCGCGCCGGTCATCGGAGTATCTGCCGCATATGGGCTGGTGTTGGCGGCCGGCGCTGACACCAACATGGATGGGCCCGCCTTGCGCAAGCGTCTGGAGATTGCGGCGGACGAACTGCAGCAGGCCAGACCCACCGCCGTCAACCTGAGATGGGCGCTGCGGCGAGTGCTGGAACGCGTGCACGCGCTCCCCGACGATTCGGCGGCGACAATTCGCGAAGCTGTCCTGCTTGAGGCGAACCGCATCTATCAGGAAGACGGCGAGGTGAACCGCGCCATCGGAGCGTTTGGCGCCGCACTCATTCCAGACCGCGCCAACATCGTGCATCACTGTAATACGGGAGCGCTTGGCACCGTCGAGCATGGCACTGCGCTGGGCGTTATTCACTCTGCCCACGTCCAGAACAAACAGGTGCACGTATATGTCGATGAGACGCGGCCGCGTCTTCAGGGCGCGCGGCTGACGGTGTGGGAACTGACACAACTGGGCGTGCCCCACACGCTGATCGTGGACAGCGCCGCCGCGCACATCATGAGGACAACAGGCATTGACCTGTGTCTGGTCGGGTGTGATCGAGTCGCGGCCAACGGCGATGTCGCCAACAAGATCGGAACGTATCAATTGGCCCTTGCCGCGCACGCGCACGGTGTGCCGTTTTACGTGGCGGCGCCGCTCAGTACGCTGGATCGCCAGACGGCGAGCGGCGACATGATCGAGATCGAAGAACGAGCGGCGGCTGAAGTGACCACGATCGGCGACACACTGATCACATTGCCTGGCGCCGCGGTGCGCAACCCGGCGTTTGACATCACCCCAGCCAAGTACGTCACGGCGTTTATCACGGAGAAGGGGATCGTGTATCCACCGTTCACAGCAGGATTGGCGAAACTGTTTAACTAGCGTTTTGGAGGAATCGACATGAATGTGGATCTACAGCTCTCGGAAGAACAGTGGTCGCATGCCGCCAGGAAGGTCGCCAACGGAATTCGCCGCCGTGTGCTGGAGCATACGATCGATAACAACGGCGGTTATCTGAGTCAGGCTTGTTCCGCCGCCGAGACCATCGCAGTTCTGTATACGAAAGTCCTCCATATCGGCGAGAGCGCGGCGCCCGCGATTCCCGCTGCATTTGCGGGAGTTCCCGGTCATGGCAAGGGCAGTGCCACGGGCGCGCTGTACAACGGTCCACAGCACGCCGATCTGGATCGCTTCTTTTTTTCGCCCGCGCACTACGCGCTGGTGCTCTACGCCGCATTGATTGAAGTGGGCAGGATGTCTCCGGAAGGGCTGCTGCAGTTCAACAGAGATGGCGGCACCGTGGAAATGATTGGCGCCGAACACTCCCCTGGCATGGAACTGACGACAGGTTCACTTGCCCAGGGACTGAGTCAGGCGGCGGGAGTCGCATTGGCCCGCAAACTTCGGAACGAACGTGGACGCTGTGTCGTCTATATGTCAGACGGCGAGTTCCAGGAGGGTCAGACGTGGGAAACATTTGAACTTCTGTATCACCATCGCCTGGACAATGTCTTGATCTACGTGGATGTCAATGGTCAGCAGTGCGACGGTGAGATGACCGCTGTTCTTGATCTCGGCGATTTGCCGGCGAAGCTGAGGTCGTTTGGCGCTATCGTGTTTGAAGTGGATGGGCATGATGTCGAAGCCCTGGCGCAACCAGCTGCCGCCACTGGCCGGGGCGCCCCGGTCGTTGTGCTTTGTCGCACAGATCCCTGCGCTGGCATTTCACTGTTGCAGAAGCGAATTCCAAAACTGCATTATGTTCGTTTCAGGAGTGAGACAGAGCGCGACGAGTATCGACTCGCGCTGCAAACCATGGAACAGGAGGGTGAGCGATGGAAGTAGTCAGTCGCGTTCATGCGAACAATCTCGTATCCTGGGCGAAGGATCGACCGGAGGTGCTGGTATTGTCTGCAGATCTCACAGGTTCCACGGAGATCGATCTGTTCCGGGACGTGTATCCGGATCGTTTCTTTTCCATGGGCATGACGGAACAGAGCATGATGAGCATGGCGGGGGGACTCGCGCGCGAGGGATTCTACCCATTTATTCATACATTTGCGGTGTTTATCTACCGCCGCGCCCTGGATCAGATCGCGATGTCCATCGCCTATCCCAATCTGCCCGTGCGCATGTTCGGCTTTCTGCCTGGCATCATGACACCGGGCGGCGCGACGCACCAGGCGATCGAGGATATTGCCGTGATGCGGTCACTGCCCAACATGACGGTGCTGGAATGCGGTGACGCCACGGACGTTGAATCTGTCCTTGACGTGGCTCAGGATATTCCAGGACCCGTTTATATCCGGATGCTGCGCGGCGAGATCCCCCGCCTGTTCGCCAGGAATGAACGAATGAAGCTCGGCGTGTCGCGACGCATTTGTGAAGGATCCGACATCACACTGATCAGTTCGGGAATCTGCACAGAAGAGGCCATGCGGGCCACCGTCGCGTTGCGTAAACGCGGAATCGCGATCGAACATATCCATGTGTCGACCCTGAAGCCGTTTGCCGATCCGGCTATATTGGAGTCTATTTCCAAAACCAGATACGGCGTGATTACGATGGAAAACCATACGGTTATCGGCGGGTTGGGAAGCGCTGTGGCCGAGCTGATGGCCGAGGCGGGCAGCGGACGCACACTCATTCGCATCGGAATCCCCGACCAGTTCGCACACGGGGCAAGCCAGCACTATCTGATGCGGGAATACGGTCTGGACGCGCTGGCGCTGGTGAAAACCGTTGAACGCCTTGTGGGAATGGAACTGTTTATTGACGACGGAGAACTGACCGCTGTCCGGGTGAACCCGGTCCATAGCGAAGCAAAGGCGGAGGCTCTATAATGCGCTTTGATCCTGTTCATATCCCGCTGTCCGGAGAACGCTTTGTCGCCGCCTACTCTATTTGCGGCGATGAGAGACAGGCGCGAGCGACGGCCCACAGCATCTGCGTTGAACAGACTGTTGAATTTCCGGAGGACCTGTTGCCGGAGGGCGATATCCCTGAACATATAGTGGGCAGAATAGAAACGTTTTCCCAAGAAGGTGCGGGTCGTTGGACTGCAACCATCTCCTTTGCAAGCGAAGTGGCGGGCGCCGAATTGACTCAACTATTCAACGTGGTGTTTGGAAATATCAGTTTGCAAGCAGGGATTCGGCTTGAACGCCTGCAATTATCACCGCGTTTTTTACACATGTATGATGGCCCCCGGTTCGGTCGATCAGGGCTCCGGCAAATATTTCAGGAGCCTCGGCGCCCCCTGTTGAGCACGGCGCTCAAGCCGCTGGGCCTGTCCGCAGATTCACTGGCCCGCCTGGCGCACGCCTGTGCGCGCGGTGGCATAGATCTCATCAAGGATGATCACGGACTTGCGGATCAGTCCTTTGCGCCCTGGAGCGAGCGGGTGAAAAGATGCGCGGCGGCAGTCTGCGACGCGAACGCCCTGACGGGGGGAAACAGCGTATATCTTCCCAATATTACATCGTCCTGCGATCGTGTGATTGAACGCGCCCACGAAGCAAAGCGGTCGGGGGCA
>JAKADD010000211.1 GCA_021820825.1 Bacillota bacterium | reverse complement strand
GATTTGGCCAAAGGATTTGAAATGCCCATCGCCCATGTCAATGCGGATGATCCCGAGGCCTGTCTGCGCACGATTCAGTTGGCGCACGCATACCGTCGCCAATTTCACAAGTCATTCCTGATCGACCTTGTCGGATACAGACGGTTCGGGCACAATGAAACTGACGATCCGTCCTTCACTCAGCCCCTGCTATACAGCCAGATCGCGGACCATCCACGCATCCACAGTCTATATCAGAAGCAACTGGAGGACGCGGGGGTGCTTGCGCCGGCGGATGCGTCGGCGATGGCGAAGGCCTGTGATGCGCTCCTCCACGCGGCGTATGACGCCATGACGGCAGACGTTCCCGCGCCACAGCAGGATGACGGCGGACCGCAGGCGGACGACCGTCCACCTCTTGCTCCCGCCTCCGCCGCATATCTGCAGGAACTGAACGAAACAATGCTAGAGATCCCCGACGGATTTTCCGCCTATCCGAAACTGGAGCGGATCGAACAGCGTCGGCGCGACGCCTTTGCGGTCGGCGGCAAAGTGGACTTTGCGCTGGCGGAAGCGCTCGCCTTTGCCACCATTCTGGCCGCAGGCATCCCCATTCGTCTGACCGGGCAGGATACGCAACGCGGCACATTCAGCCAACGGCATCTTGTATGGCATGACAGCCGCATCGCGGCAACACACTGCCCGCTGCAGCATCTGCCAGCGGCGAGGGCGTCCTTTGCCGTCTATAATAGCCCTCTGTCCGAAACCAGCGTTCTGGGCTTCGAATACGGGTACAGTGTGCAATCCCCCGGTTCGCTTGTCCTGTGGGAAGCGCAATTCGGCGACTTCGCCAACGCCGGTCAGGTGATCATCGACCAATTTATCGCGGCCGGATACAGCAAGTGGCGACAGACGAGCGGACTTACGTTGCTACTCCCGCACGGCTATGAGGGACAGGGTCCGGACCATTCCAGCGCGCGGGTGGAACGATTCTTACAATTGTCGGCAGAACACAACTGGATTGTGGCAAACCCCACATCGGCGGCCCAGTACTATCATCTCCTCCGCGAGCAGACCAATCGACTGTTCAATAAACCGCGACCGCTCATCATCATGACGCCAAAGAGTCTGTTGCGCAGTCCGGACGCTGCGTCCACCATAGCAGAACTGACTGAAGGCCACTTTCAGCCCGTCCTGGACAGCACGCTTGCGCCAGACAGCAGAGAACAAGTCAAACGCGTCATCCTCTGTTCCGGAAAAGTGGGCGTCGAATTGATCAGGGCTTTGCAGGAGGAGTCGGTTTCAGCAGGCAGCATCGCCGTGATCCGTCTCGAACGCCTGTATCCTTTTCCCAAGGCGGAACTACTGTCAATTCTAAAATCCTACCCCAAAGCAACCGATTTTATATGGGCACAGGAGGAACCTGAAAACATGGGGGCAGGGCGGTACGCGCGTATTGAGACGGCCGATCTGCCTGGCGTCGGCCGACTCCAATACGTGGGAAGACCGGCGCGATCAAGCACAGCGGGTGGCTTGCCGGAAGTCCATCAGCGGGAACAGAACCGGATCATCCACGATGCGCTGCACGGATCAGCAAAAGGAGGCAGGTAAAAATGGTTGAGGTCATCGTTCCGGAATTGGGAGAATCGATTCGCGAAGGAACCATTCTCCGCTGGCTAAAACAGCAGGGCGACGAAGTTCAGGAGGGTGAGATTCTCCTCGAACTGGAGACGGACAAGGTTAACCTGGAGATTATCGCGGAAACGGCCGGAGTCCTGCAAGGTGTGCATAAACAGGAGGGCGATACAGTGGCTGTCGGCGAAGTCCTGGCGAACATCGAAGCCATAGACGGCCAGGTGCGGGCCGCGACGGACGATCACAAATCGGCGCCCGATTCAGGGGCAAGAACCGGTTCGCGTATAGAGCCTGTCCAGCCCCCGTCAGAGTCGCACCCGCCCGCAGCGGCGAAATCAGATGCGCCCCACGCGACGGAGGATCGCCCGCTCAGACCCACGCCCTCCATGCGCCGAATGGCTCGCAGCGCGGAAGGAGAACCTGAGCGTCAACCTGCCGCGCCAACCGCCTCAGCCGCCGCTTCCGCGCCGTCCGAACCACAGCAGCATCCAGCCGCGCCCGCTGACGGACACAGGGACAGCGCCGCCACGGAACCCGGTCGGAGTGACGAGAAATCCGTGCGCATGACGCGTCGACGCCTGACGATCGCGCGCCGGCTGGTCGAGGCGCAGCACACAGCGGCGATGCTCACCACATTTAACGAAGTGGACATGACCGCCATACTCGACATTCGCAAACGGAGACGCGACCGTTTCCGCGAGGAGCATGGCATTGGACTTGGATTCATGTCGTTTTTCACCAAGGCAGTCGTCAGCGCATTGCGGTCGTTTCCCGCCCTGAACGCCGAAATCCGCGGCGAAGACATGATTCTCAAACAACACTACGACATTGGGATCGCGGTTTCGACAGACAAAGGGCTCGTCGTTCCGGTCCTGCGGGAAGCAGATCGCCTCTCTTTTGCCGCCATTGAAGGAGAAATTGCCCGTTTGGCCCAGCGCGCCCGCGACGATTCGCTGACGCTTGCCGAACTGCAGGGAGGTACGTTCACGATCACCAACGGCGGCGTATTTGGATCGCTTCTGTCCACACCCATCCTCAATGCTCCGCAGGTCGGCATCCTTGGCATGCACAAGATTCAGGAGCGGCCCATCGCTGTAAATGGACAGGTGCTGATCCATCCCATGATGTACCTCGCCCTGTCGTACGACCACCGGATCGTCGATGGCAGCGAGGCGGTGCGTTTCCTGGTCAGGGTCAAGGAACTTGCCGAGGATCCCGAGTCGCTGCTGCTCGAAGGCTAGTGCGGCGGGTGATGGCGAGACAGAAGGAGTTTCCGATATGGACACTGCAGCAGAGTTTCCCTTCCTTCTCTTTGAATTTGCCGACCGCGAAGGAACGATTCAACCGCTGTGTTTTGTCAATCCGACCAAAATCATTCAAACGAACGCAATTGATGAAGTGCGAACGGCGCTCCAGGCTGTTGAGCGCGCCTGCAATGAAGGATATTATGCGGCGGGTTTTATTGCCTATGAAGCGGCTCCCGCTTTCGACCCGGCGTACGCCGTGGTTCCTGGGGATCCCTCTCTGCCGCTCCTCTGGTTCGGTCTCTTTGACAAGCCGCTGTTTGCGGTGGAAGCCTATCCGACCGTCTGGCAGATGACGTCAACGATCACCGCCACAACCCGCGCCGACACGACACTTGACGATGTGTTTGCCGCCCTGTTTCCATGCGGTTCAATCACAGGGGCGCCAAAAATAAGCACCATGAAGAAAATTGTGGAGTTGGAAGACAGCCCGCGCGGAGTCTATTGTGGCGCCGTCGGCTACATGACCCCGGACCACACCAGGGTTTTTAATGTAGCCATCCGCACCGTGGTTCTCGACGCCTCCACGGGTGTCGCGGAATATGGCGCCGGCGGCGGAATCACCTGGAACTCTGAAGCGCAGGAGGAATACACAGAGGCCCTGACAAAAGCCGCCATCCTGACAGAAACCGTTCCGGCGTTCGAATTGCTGGAAACCATGCGGCTTGAACAGGGGCAGTACGCTTTACTGGACCGCCATCTGAGGAGACTGGCCAAATCTGCGCGTTATTTTGATATTCCGCTTGACTTGCCCCGTGTACAGGAACAACTGGACGAGCACGCCCGCGCCTTTGATTCCTTTGCGCGCCGTGTTCGCCTGCTGGTGTCGCAGGACGGGCAGATTCGCATTGAGAGCACAGCACTCTCCCCCTCGCCCTTAGAATCGCGGTTTGTCGCGCTGGCCAATCGACCAGTCTCCAGATACAACCGCTTTCTGTATCACAAAACCACCTGTCGCGATGTGTACGAGGCGCTGCAAAGCGAGCACCCGGACGCCCTTGACGTTCTTCTATGGAATGAACAGGGAGAGATCACGGAATTTACGATTGGCAATGTCGTCCTCAATATCCGCGGTGAACTGCTGACACCCGCCCGCGAGAGCGGCCTGCTTGATGGCACGCTGCGCGCAGAATTGCTCGAACAGGGCGTTGTCCGCGCAGCGACCATTACGCTTTCCGAGCTCGCGAGCGCCCGCCAGATATGGATTATAAACAGCGTTCGCGGCTGGGTTCCTGTCCACTTCCACCCCTCATCCGTCCTGACGCAAAATGTGCTACAGCGATAAATCCCGTACGGAGAACCGCCAGACGCCAATTCCAAAAAGCGCGCAGGCGACCAGAATCAGAATCATCCCGTTTCCCGTCAAAGGCTGCTGTCCAGCGATCAACGCCGCTGGCCGATAATAGCCAAAAAGAGTCACCCGATACAGCCATGTTGCTTTATTGCTCATCTGCGCAACAGCGGCCAACGCATAAAACAGCACGGTGAGCGCGCTCGCGCCGCCGAGGGCGAGCCTTCGTTCATCCACCCAGGCCGACAGGAGAAATGTGTATCCGCTCACGACGAAAAATGTGACCGCGCCGCCGATCGCCACGCGATTCATCGCTCCCGCGTTCCACGACTCATGGAAATACAGCGCACCCAGCCACATGCCGCAGAAGGAGAGCACGATCACGCCCAGCAAGGCGACCACGGATACGCTCGCTTGCGTAATCACGAACACCAGTCTCGAAACAGGGGCGGCGAGCACATTGACCAGTGAGTGATCTTCGACGAATCCCGCCGCCAACCGCGAGGTGAGCCCGATGCTAAAGACCGCGAGCAGCAATGGCCATATCAGGTTGAAAAACTCGCTGTCCAGAAACTGTGGCAATGACGCCATACCGCCACTGACGCCGAACATGCGCACCATCGCTTTCGGCAACTGCGCAAGCAGCGCCTGCACCTGACCGGACCGCGCGATCGTGGGATAGATCCATTCGATGAGCCACCCGTACGCGGCGACGCTGAACCCGTACACGATGACACTCGGCCAGACCGCTCGGAGCATGTGGCGAAACCAGGCCATATTCACTCGTGCGCATCCTCCTTATGACTGTAATAGGCAAGGAAACTTTCTTCCAACTGCGTCTCTTCAGAAGCCAGCGCGCGCACATCATGCGTACTCATCGCCCGCAAGAAGGCATTCACGTCCGCAACCCGCAGGAGCAGCACGGCCCCCTCATTGCGCAGCACAGTCATTCCCGTCACAGACGCGGTCGCGACAGCCTGCGCGACTGCGGCGTTCGCAAATTCAACGCGATACTGATGAAACCGCGCCGCTCTCAACTCTGCGCTTCCATCCACACGCAGCAAGCGCCCATCCTTGATGATCGCAACACGGTCACAGAGGCGATCGATCTCAGAAAAGTTGTGCGACGAT
>JAKADD010000210.1 GCA_021820825.1 Bacillota bacterium | reverse complement strand
GTGTTCCGATTGCGGCTGTGTCGCCAAAATCGGCGCGCATGGAATTCCGTACGCCGGATGGAACGGCGAATCCTTATCTGGCGTTTGCGGCGATGCTGCTTGCCGGTCTGGACGGGATTCGCAAGGGCATTGATCCAACGCAGCACGGGTATGGTCCTGTTGACAAGAACATCTATGAGTTGTCCGACGAGGAGAAATTGGACATTCGCAGTGTGCCCGGATCGCTGGAAGAAGTGCTTGCCGCGCTTCAGGAAGATCACGAGTTCCTGCTGGAAGGCGGCGTGTTCGACAAGGATTTCATTGAGGCCTGGATTTCCTTCAAAAATACAACGGAAGTGCGGCAACTGGCCGTGCGACCCCATCCCTACGAGTTTCAGATGTACTTTGACATCTAGGGGAGCAGTGATAAAGTCCGCGATGCAGGCGCAGTGATTCCATATATAGCGTCTGAGGCCTTATTCAGACGCTATATATACCGCTGTGCGCCTGCCCTAATTCGGATTATCACTGCTCCCCTAGGGGAGCAGTGAAGAGGACCGGAGCGCTACGAAAACTGAACACTGTTGTGAAGGGCGCCGCCTCATTTGCTGAGGGTGGCGCCCTTATTTTGCATGTACGATTGTGGTAGACTGGATGACAGCAGGAAGGGAATGGTGATGTTTCGTGAAACTCGGCGCCAATGTTTCCGTGGCCAAAACAGGGCTCTTGCGAGCGGTGGAAGAATCGATCTCCTATGCGGCGGATACTTATATGGTCTACACGCGCAGCAACCGCGGCGGACCCGCCCGACCCATTGAGCAGTTCAACCGCGATGAAGCGCAGCGCAGCATGAGTGAACATGGATTGACGGACCCCGTCGTTCACCTATCGTATCTGGTGAATCTGGCCAGCCAGAAGGATGACACCTTTGAGTACGGTGTGAATTTGCTTGCAGAGGAGATAAAACGCGTCGAATACCTTGGTTTTAGGTACATTGTCATGCATCCTGGCAGCCACGTTGGAACGGGTGTACAGACTGGCGTCAAGAGGATTGCCGAAGGATTGAACGCGATCCTCCATGGGCAGGAGCAACTCTTCGTCTGTCTGGAGACAATGGCTGGCGATGGTTCGAAAATCGGCAACCGGTTCGAGGAAATTGCGGAAATCATGTCATTGGTCAAATATCGAAACAAGTTAGCGGTGTGTATCGACACCTGCCACAACTACAGTGCGGGTTACGATATTGTCAACGACTTTGAGGGATTTTTGCGACAGTTTGACGATGTGATTGGACTGGAACTTCTGAAGGTCGCCCATATCAACGATTCAAAAACGCCTTTCGGATCCCGTAAAGATCGTCATGCCAATATTGGCCGCGGTTCTCTTGGGCTGGACGCCATCAGGCGAATCGTGAGGCATGAGGCTCTGGAGGGCATTCCGCTGATTCTCGAAACGCCGGGGGGCCACTATAAACACGAAATTGCGCTCTTGCGGGGAGAAACGGATACGCTGCCGGAAAGCGACTGAAGCGATTTTCGCGCAAACTGCGCAGGTGATTTCAGGGTGCCAGCAGCGTAAATCCGGATATCTGCCGCAGACTGCGGAGTCCTGGGGACGACAGGCTGACGTGGATTCTGGAGGCAGGGAAGAATGACACTTCACTGGCGCTGTAGGTGTACGTTGCGCCAGCACGCTGCAACTGTACATTAACTTGGCCGCCGCCAGAACTGGGCGGACCTGTGTGGATCATGAGCTGTATAAATTGCGAGAGCATCCCTGTCTGTGCGTGGTCGGATAAACTGGTGAATGGTCCTATAGAATAGCGCCAGGACTGCAAATAAAATGAGGCATACCAAAGCTGGGGTCCGCTAGGCTGTTTGCCAGACTGGATCCACTGGATGAGCGGTCCTTCGGTGGATTGCAGGATAAACGCGTGTCCAGCCGGTTTCTTGCCAAAGAAAGCGGGTATGGCTGGCGGACTCCCGTGATTGGTGAGAGCGTATGCAAAAGGGCCGTTTGGATGTGTTGACTCAGAAACACTTGCAGAAACCGGGTTCTGTTCTTTTTGTGCTGTCACTGTGGCCTGGCAGAGGAGCGCGTCCGCCTGGTTGTACAGAGTGATCCGGTATTGCCCTGCGGCGGTTGTTTGCAGCGTGCCTGTAACAGCCTGTCCGTTGTTTGGGGTCCGGTCGAGAGCAGGCAGATACAGATAGGGCAAAGACGCGTTCTGCAGGAGCCGTTGCGCGTTCTGTAGACCAGGGTTGACTGGAGTGCGGCTCACTGTGAGGCGTCCGTTTTGTGCGATGGCAAACGTCTGCTGCCCTGCGATGACAAAAGCCGTTCCGTTCTCGGTGAACGCCGTGAATCGAGAGTATCTGGGGATCAGTTTAACTTTTTGGCCGTTCGAAAAATCGTCGTAAATGATCATGCGCATAGCGGTGTTTCTGCCCGGCAAGGAGGTCGAATAAAGCACGCCGTTCCCAAAAGGACCTAATAATGCGGGCGGTCCTGAATTGACGGTTGTGGAATAGAGGGTGACAGGCACGGCCGCAAAGGGCGCCGCGATGTAACGGATCACCTGCGGCGCCGAGGACAGAGGCTGGGTCTGGGAAAACAGCGCACCCTCTCCAAACTGATACAATTGCAGACGCGCTGCATAGCGTTTTTTGCCTACTCGGTAAACCGGCGCCTGATAGATAACCTGTCCGGTTTCAAGAAGCGGGAGAGAACGGCCCCTGAGTGACAGTGAGCCGTAGGGAGTCAGATAGATTTTGCCGTAGAGTCCGCCCGCGCCCATGGCACTCTGCGCACTGCCAGGCGCGACTGTCCAAACTATGCCGTGGGGTGTTGGCGCATACATGAGAACGGCGCCGGCAGCAAGGGCGATTGTATAACGCATACCGCCTACAGCGAGTGAGCCGGCTGTCGTCGAAAACGCTTTTTGCAGGTTGATGGGCGCATTTGCGCCACCGGGCGTTCTGTGGTATCCCCGCAAGATAAATGGCAGCGATTGTGAATGGAACTCCGGCCTGACTGTCTGTCGTTTGATTGCATGCGGGTGAGCGGTTGCGGTTTTCTGCGGGGACGCGGAGGCGAGGCTGCCGCACCCGGCGAGCGCAATTACAGTTCCCGCAGAGGCCGCGAGATAGGTGAGAAATCGGAGTGTTTGCGCCTTTTCCACCTTGCGGCCCCCTTGTCAGAACTGGATACGTTGATTTCTATACTATCAAAAAAGACCGCTTTCCGATACCGGAAGGCGGTGACCGCAGAAGGGAAGCGCCCGCAGGGAGTTCCGGACGGGGTCAGGGCCGTTCATATCCTTCACCGGTCTGTGATGGTCTGCGGAAACGGTCCGTCAGTTGAATCAGCCATAGGCGATGGTAAGGTTCTATGTACAGAAGCGGTTCCACGCGCGTATCCCCGCCGACGATCTGATACTGCCAGACTGTCGTTTTCGTGATCGCCCCCTCGTTCAGCCGGACACCCATATGGACTGAATCGCGGTAGCCATTTTTATAGGATATAAGATTTAACTGCCCGTGCAATTCGTTCACCAGGAAGCGAAACCGCGCATTGCGAATCACGGGAGCCTGAATCCAGGGAGTCAGGCCATTGGAGTCGGTGCGATACCTCTTCTCCGTTTCCATGACTACGACTTCTGCGCCTTCAAGCGGTTTTTGAGTTCTCCCGTCGATCACTTTGACGCGCAGCTTCCCATAGCCTTTGCCGATCACGCCGGGGTCATAGCTGCTGTTCGCGCCAGTTGCCTGTGCTGGCAATGACGCGTTGTCTGGCTGCTGTGCGACTGCCGCCTTCAGGGTCTGAATCAGTTGCGCTTGCGCAGCGCAAAGCGGATCCGTGACAGCCTCCGCATTCACCGACCAGAGCGTCAGGAACAGGAATGCGCCTGCGATGGCGCTGAAACGCTGTGCGGTCAATTGATGGACTGACGGCATCTGTCTCTCATCCCTTTCCCACACCGGGAATTGTAAGCAACATACGCCCAGTGTAGTAGAATTCAAGGATCTGGAGCGGAGTGCGCCCCTGCAAGGCCAGGTACTCTGAGCCCCACTGGGACATTTTCTGGGCATTGCGGTATTGCCAGTTTGGACTGTTCTCGTAACCGGCCCGATAGTTGAGTTCGAAAATCTCTTTGTTCGGTTTTACGTACGCCAGATTGCGGGTCGTGTAATACGCCTGATCGGTGCCCGGTTGATCGGACTGTGCGCGGTATGTCTGAAAATTGACCGTATTGTCCACATCAAACGTAAAGTTGTCCACGGTGACTGGATGAAGGTGATGATACCAGGCGAACATCTTGACAGCGATCGCCCCAGCCTCCAAAGACGCAACAGGCCAACTGGGGAACCATTCGTTGGGCAACACATCACGACAGTATTGATCAAAGTTCACATTGGCGACGTAAATAATGCGCCCGCGCGGATCAGATTCACCGGAAGCGTTATTTTCCCGGATGGCGACGCGGATGGAACTGGGGAACCCTGTTGTTCCGATGGTGTTTACCTGCGCACTGGCGTTTCCCGAAACTTCGATCCAGGAACTCAGGGAGAGCAGGATGCAGACGGCGACCATTGTTGGCAGTCTTGAGGGCAAATCCATGACACCTCCCAGAGTCGGAATATTCGGCGCTGCGCGGCTATCGGAGAACCGCCAGCAGTCAGTAATCGGTATCATTCCCAGTCCGCGAAAAATTCATGCAGTCTCCGACTTGTGAAATCGCGGTTTCTTAGTACAATGGGAACATGTGACGAGTGAAAGGGAGAGCGCGATGGAACAGTTGAGTCTCACCGGCGCGAACAGACACAACGCATCGGACGGATTGCAGAATCTGTCTGCGTTAATCATTGAAGACGGCGATCTTACGCTTGATAACGGCGCCATCCACGGAAAAGCGCGAGTGGAGAAAAACATCCGTTTCGTGACTGACCGCGATGAGGTGCCAGATCCCAAACGGTATGTTGTCATCTGGCTGACACTGAGACGCGCAGTGGCCGGGCAGGGGGTAAACGGGCTGGCTGCGAGTGAATTTTATATCGACAGCGCAGCAGGCGTGGGCTTCAAAAGTTTGGCTGACCAAGTGAACACAATGGATTCAGCGGTCAAGGGAAAGATCGACCTGGCCGCGCTGTCAAAGGATGAACATCATCTTCTGAAGCGGTTCATCCGCAACTTGCGGCCAGAACTCTGGGAGAATGCCACGGAAGCGGTTTGGCGGGAATTTGCAACGGCGGATGAGATTGAGCCTTTACGGGCAAAAGCGGAGGCTGTCAGGCAGAGTCGCGAAGATATCCGGCTCAACGCCGAAGCGGAGAAAAAATTGCCACAGTGACTGGGCGCGAAGCGGGTAT
>JAKADD010000209.1 GCA_021820825.1 Bacillota bacterium | reverse complement strand
AGGGGCACGTACGGTGTGTAGGCGGGGGAAAACGAGTAGTCCGAACAGGTCAAGCTGAGGATGAAAGTTACCTATCGCCGATAGTACACGCCGATAAGAACGCCCAATCTCAAGCGTTCTCCACTCTATTGAGTGAGAAAAAGGTCAGGCAAACGACGGGATGTCCAGCTTTGATCGACAAATGGGGCAACTGTTGATACCACTTGGCAGGTTTTTTGGATCATGATCAGAATGTGCGGACGCGACACTGCAAGTGAAAAAAGGGCTCTCTGGGAGAGAGGTGTTTGCATGACGAAACGGTACAGCATTGAACAGGTCGCGGATATGTTGCGTTCTGGTTCTGATCGTATCAGGCTTGCGCTTGAGGAATTGGAGAAGCGGAATCAGCTGTCTGCGGAAACTTTTCTGTTTGCGCATGACATATGGCGGATTACGCCGACGGATGTGCCGAAGATCCAGGAATATCTGCGCACGGCGGCGGAAGAAATTCTGCCGTCGACAGGACTGCAGGAACGCGCTGAAACAGCCGGGGGGCGGCGCATTCGCCGCATCACCCGGCGGCAGTCAGGCAAAGATTGATGTAAGGCTGCTGACGCAGTGTAGAAATACAGAAATACGGGCGCGTTAGCGCACGCTATAATTGGTTGGCGAGCGCAGCAATATCAGCCTGATCGCCCAGATCGATCTGCCAGACAGCCACGCCGCCCAGACCGTCCGCCTGGACAAACTGCGCACGTTCTGCCAGCGAGGTTGTATTTTCCAGCCAGATGGTATGCGTTGCGCCCCCTTCTGAAAAGGTGACGGTATCCTGCCCATCGTGCGCGTTCCAGACGGTTTTTGCGCCGGGCAGCTGTTCGTCCGCAATCCCCTGTGCGAGCGGGATGTACTGTGAAGAGAGTTGGCCATGATTCGTAATCCAGTCGCGTGTATAGAACGGAACGCCAACCAGCAGTTTATTCTTTGGCACGCCCAGCGCCAGAGTATTGGCGATGCTCTGCTTCATCCAGGGCAAAGAGGCTACGGAACCCGGATTGGGGTCGCCTGAATAGTGTTCATCATAGGTCATGACGATCTCGTAGTTTGCGGCGTTCGCGAGCGCGGCCCGCTCATAGACAGCTCCCCAGTTGGGGTCCGCAGACGGCGGTGTGACGTCGACGGAAACGCCTTTGCCCATGGTGTGCAGGACCGTCGCCGCTGCCTGAATGAATCCCGTCAGGCGCGGAGCGTCAGACGGAACCATGTCTTCAAAATCGAAATTGACGCCGTCCAGACGATCCGCCTGGACGTGGGCGACCACGGCGGTGAGCAGTTGCCACTGCGCAGCGGGACTGGAGAGCAGCGCAGTGGTGCGCGCGGGATTAAATCCGGCCTCCACCATGGGCCACACTGAAATGCCGCGCTGCTGGGCGGCCTGCACAACGGCGGCAGAGATGCTTCCGGTGATATTTCCGGACGCGTCTGTAATGGAAAACGACAATGGTGAAAATATGGACAACGAGTCATGCGCCATGTTACGCAAATAGTGGGCGTTTCCAGCATCGGCAAAACCAAGCACCACCTTGCCGTGTACAGGATTGACTGTGACTGGGCTGGGGTTCTGCGTCACGGTCAGTTCTTTCAGCGCAGCGACGGGTACAGCAACCGTTCCCGCCGGCGTGGCCAGGGTCGCCGCAGCGCCCTGTTGCGCCAGCACGCGCCACAGCGTTCCCGCCTGCAGAGTGACGGTGCTGCCCGAAGAAAGGGCAGCCTGCCGGTCGTTCATCATCATGGCAAAGGTAGCGTTGGCAGGGCTTTCAGAGCGCCTTATCCCTGTGCGCGCGGCGGGTGATCGCAACACTGGCGGGTCAGCGACCGCAGCCGCCACGATCTGGCTGGCGACGCCGCGCACCGGTATGGCGGCAAGATAGCCGGCCGCCATGAGGGCCGCCGATACAGCCAGAATAGATATTTTGGGCATAACTGACCTCCGCGCCGTGTCCGAGCGGGTCAAACTGCGTTGCTTGCGCAGACCGCTTTGCGGACTTGAAGTATACATGTATTATAGAAGGCGCAATGGTTCATCGACACCCGCAGTATATGACATAGGAGCCAGCATGCGGAGTGTTGTTTGCAAAGTGGGAGGTGTGAGAAACATGATCACTGAAGAAGCGGTCTATGAGCAGTTGAGGGAAGTGCTGGACCCAGAGATCCAGATTGACGTCGTCAATCTGGGTATGATTTATGGCGTAACCATTGTCGACGAAGGGAAAAAAGTGATCGTTCGCATGACGCTCACAACCATGGGTTGTCCGGCGATGGAGGAACTGCAGGACGATATCGTGCGGCGCATAGAAGCGGTCGGAGTTGACGAGGTTGAGATCGATTTGACGTTTGATCCGCCGTGGAATAAGGACATGATGTCCGAGGAAGCCAAACTGGTCATGCGTTACCTGTTTTAACAGGATGCCGGGCCGATTTTAACTGGGCTGCCGGGCCAACGTCCGGCGACTATTGGGCAATATGGTTGCTTTTTTGAAGATTTTGTGTCAGTCGAAAGCAGGCGCCGTGTTTGCAAGCGTTGCGAGTTCAGGACGCTTGCTTTTTTTTCGCTTTGTGTTAGCATAAAGGCGACTAAATTAGTCAACTTTATATGTCGAGCCTGTTTCGCATCGACTGTCTGTGTGGACCGTTTTGCGGACAACGCTGATTGTGGGAGGAAAATGTATGGCAAACATTCCAGAGCTAAAGATTTCCGGTTTGCATGCGGAGGTTGCGGGAAAAGAGATTCTGCGCGGCGTTGACCTGACGGTTCGCGGCGGTGAAGTGCACGCCATCATGGGACCGAACGGCACGGGCAAAAGTACGCTCGCGTCATCGCTCATGGGGCATCCGAAGTATACCGTTACTGCGGGAAAAGCCACAATCGACGGCGAAGATCTGCTTGCCATGAGTGTCGATGAACGGGCGCGCAAGGGGCTGTTTCTGGCGATGCAATACCCGAGCGAGGTATCGGGAGTCTCAAACGCAAACTTTATGCGTATGGCTTTGAACTCCAAACTGGGCGTTGGCCATGAAGTGCCTGTCCTGAAGTTTCACCGCGAACTGCAGGGCAAGATGAAATCGCTCAGTATCGACACTTCGTTTGCCGAGCGCTATCTCAACGAAGGCTTTTCAGGCGGCGAAAAGAAACGCAATGAGATTTTACAGATGGCGGTTCTGAAACCGCGCATGGCGATTCTCGACGAGATCGATTCTGGGCTTGACATCGACGCCCTGCGCATCGTCGCCGATGGCGTCAATTCTCTGCGCGGGCCGGAGTTTGGATTGCTCATCATCACCCATTATCAGAGACTGTTGCAGTATATCATTCCCGATCGCGTGCATGTGATGATGCAGGGGCGCATTGTTCGTTCGGGCGGCCGGGAACTTGCACTGGAACTTGAAGCGCGCGGATATGACTGGTTGAAAGATGAACTGGGAATCGTTGACGAGACTGTCTCGGCAAACGCGTAGGGGGGTGTGCTGACGTGAATACAGTGAAGGAAGCGTCTGTCGCCGTCCTGGATGCTGAACCGTATTTTGCTACTTTGCAGGAACCTGCGTTTGCCCTTGAATTCCGGCGCAAGGCGTTGGCGCACTACGCAGAACTGCCCTTGGCGCACTTCGAAAAGAGCGATCTCTCCAAACGGAACACGCACGCATTCAGTGTCTTGCCCGCAACTGACGGGGATTCATCAGCCTGGCGGAGTATTGCGGACACATACATGAACACGCAGGATCAACACCCGCTGATCGTCATTGCGGATGGTCGCGTGGTCCATGTGAGCGGGGTCGACCAACTCGCGCCGCAGGGTGTCATATTCTGCAGCTTGCGCGAAGCCGTGACAAAACATGCGAGCCTGGTCCAAAAATACCTGGGAACGGTCGTTCCCTCAGACGAAAATAGTCTGATTGCGCTGCAAAGCGCATTATGGCGCGATGGAATCTTCCTGTATATACCGAAGAATGTGCAACTTACGCAGCCCGTGCAGCTTCTGTCCGTGACGACGCATAGCGGTTCTGGCACATTTATACGCAACCTGATCGTGGCTGACCCTGGAAGTCAGGGTTCCTTTCTGGATTCCTATGTGGCTCCGGCCGCGTTGGGCGATGAACTGCAGGTGGGCGTCACGGAGGTTGTCGTAGGCGACGGCGCAAAGATGAAGATTGGCACAGTGCAGGATTTTCCGCGCAAGGCGACCAATGTTCTGGTGCGGCGGGCGCGGGTGCTGCGTTCCGCTGAAATGAACTGGGTCGTGGGCGAAGTCGGTGATGGGTATACGGTCGCCGAATATGGTTCTCTGCTCGAAGGAGAAGGAAGCGTCAGCACCAGCCACACGATTGCGCTGGGCGCTGGCCGCGCCCACATGGACCTGACAGCGCGCATGGTGCACATCGGGAGATTCAGCGAGAGCGACACGTCGGCGCGCGGTGTGATGCAGGGGAAAGCAAACGCTGTGTATCGCGGGCTGACGCAGATTCTTAGGGGTGCAAGCGGCGCGAATGGTCAACAGTCTGAAAAACTGCTGATGCTGAATCCGGGATGCCGCGCGGACGCCATCCCTATGCTGCTGATCGATGAAAATGACGTTAAATGCGGACACGCTGCATCGGTTGGGCAAATCAATGAAGACCAACTGTTTTATCTGATGTCGCGCGGAATTTCTGAGGCGTCGGCAAAACGCCTGATCGTGTGGGGATTTGTGGATCCCATACTCGCGAAATTGCCAGTCGACATCGTGCGCAAGGCTGTGGAAGACATCCTTGAGAGGAAGATGGCCTGAATGGATCGTGCCATGATTCGCCGCGACTTTCCCATTCTTGATCAGAAGGTGAACGGCAAACCGCTGGTCTATCTGGACAGCGCGGCAACATCGCAAAAACCGCGTCAGGTGATCGAGGCGGTGTCAAAGTATTACCAAGAAGACAATTCCAATGTTCACCGCGGGGTGCATACGCTGGGATCGCGCGCTACGGACGCCTATGAACGCGCACGGGAGAAGGTGGCCGCCTTTATCCACGCCCCGTCCGAGCGCCAGATCATCTTTACCAGGGGCACCACGGAAAGCCTGAACATGATCGCGCATGGGTATGCACGCAAACGGTTGCGCGAGGGGGATGAAATTGTCATCACGCCCATGGAGCACCACAGCAATCTGATCCCATGGCAGCAGGTGGCTCAGGCGACCGGAGCGACTTTAAAATACGTGCCGTTGCAGAGTGACGGAACCGTGTCGCTGGCGGATGTCGAGGCAATCATCACACAGAATACGAAAATTGTCTCCATGACGCATGTCTCAAATGTTCTGGGCGCCGTCAACCCGATCCGGGAAGCGGCGGCGATCGCTCATCGGCATGGCGCGATCATGGTCG
>JAKADD010000208.1 GCA_021820825.1 Bacillota bacterium | reverse complement strand
CTGCAGCACTTTCGATGAGTCATTGGGCAGGGCCAGCACCACATGGTCAACGATGTACTGGTTGAGCGCCTGGTCCAGATCATCCAGGTCGCCCAGTCGATTCAGTCCATGATCACAAAGTTCCTGCGACAGATGGTGCGCGGCAGCCTGATCGTCCGCGAGAAAATCCATGGCGATGGCGCTTGTGCGACTCAGCGCAGCTTCCTGTTGGTGTTCGGACACCTGGGTGCCGGATACCTGGGTGCCGGATACCTGGGTGCCGGACACATGGCTGCCGGACACCGGGTTTCCGGAGGACACCTGTGTTTCGGACACAGTTGAGCCGACAGCCGTAAGCGTCATGTGCGGTCCGCTGGTGCGAGCGGAGGCGTATTGATCGAAAAAACCAATTACATGATAGCCAAGCTCGTCATGCATCTCCAGATTTTCGACGAAGCGAAGCGCCGATTCGGACACACCCACCAAAAGGAGATACTTCCGGTTGAACCCCTTGGCGCGCAGTGTGCGCATGATGCGGCGAACAGCGTAGCGACCCGACAGCGCAAAGAACCACGACAGCGTGACAAACGCCCCGAGAACAGCGCGCGAATAGTGCACCTCTTTGTCAAAGAACAGCATACTCATGACGACAAGCGCCATGATTGAAGCCGCTTTGAAGAGTTGGAGCGCCACATGACGCAGATTGCTTGTTCTGGTGGTGCCATACATGCCCAGGAAGGCGGACGCTACGACGAAGGCCGGCACGGCAAAAAGCAGGATCGAAATGTAGGCATGGAACGATAACGCGTGATACTGAGGCAGAATATCGGTCCTGAACCGCAATAGCCACGCCGCGACAAGCGCGACGCCAACCAGACAGGCGTCCTGAAGGACATACAACTTGCTTAAGAATGACTGATGATTTCTTAACACGCCTCTGTCTCCCCACGCCCGATCGCCCTCAACTATGCCCATGCCCGCAAAACCCTTGGCCGTCTCTTCCGACAAGGGTGAAACCGGGTTGTGGCTCAAGGACGAAACAAATGGGTAATGGTGCATGATCGTGTAAACAACGTCATGCATCTTGTATACGATCATGTTACCAAATTCGACTCTATTAGACAATCCGCAGTCTAGTTGTTGTGGCTATGCGCAGCGGGATAAGGAAAGTGTGCGGAGGTGCTGATCGATCAGCATTACTACAGTTCTACGGGCGGGGTTGTCGTCACTCTGGATACGAAGTTTCAGAAGGGGCGCCCAGCAACATCGGCCGCCCCTTCTCACTCTGAAATAAAGCGTCCAAGCGATCCTTGGCGCCGAGTATTTAGAGCCGCTTGTACGCTATTCCAAAAAACGTTGCGCCGCATATATTTCTTCGTCAGGTAAGGCGTCAATAAGTTGGTGCAACCGTTCTTTGTTGATGGCCAACATGACCACTCCTTCGACCATATGCCGAACTCAGTTGGCGAGAAGATGTTGGATATCCTCCAGCGACAAACCCGTCACTTTGGAAACCTTCTCCACGCCGTCGCCCATCTCGAGCAGACGCTTTGCAAGCTCCAGTTTTTCCTGAAGGCGGCCTTGCTCAATGCCTTGCTCAATGCCTTGCTCGATGCCCTTCTCTTCTCCTTCCCCGCGTCCTTCTGCCCACGCCTTCTCGGCAGCCTCCGCCAATCTGGCGTCGATCTGAACCAGTCGTTTCTCTACCGCATCCACCATGGCTTGAAACATGTTCTCCATTCGCTCCTCAATCTCCTTTAGTTCATTTTCTTTAAGCCGTTTTGAACTCATTCCCAGAAATAGCGCAATCACATACGATCGCTCTATTCGATCTGTAATTCGATCCACCGCGTCCAGACAACGACGCAAAATCTGTTTTCGCGTGGCTCCCTGGTGCCGCATGTGCATCGCAAATGCCAGTTCGATTCGATCTTCCGGATCCCACCGACCGTCGTCCAGATGCGTTTCGATTCGTCTGAGCACCGCATTTCCGTCTCGCTCAATCAAAAATATATTCTCAACGTGATAGACCGCCGTTCCAATATCGAGTATGCTCGGCGCGTGCCTGACTCCGCTTGTATACAGAACCACCGTCCGCACTGACCGCATTAACTGCTGATGCAACCGTGCGTCATAAAGCAGGAATCGATGCAGCGTTTTTTCTTCTTTCGACTGAAACTCCATATGCAGAATCGTTTGATCGGACATTTCAAGTACAAAATCCAGAAAATCGGTGCGCAGATCCACGCTGGCCAGTTCCGTAGGAAGCACCTGTTTCACCTCAGCCTGTCGCGCTACGCCAAACGCATTGAGCGCGTGGCCACCCAACGCCAGTGCAAGATGTTTGAGCACCAAGTCTTTGCTATTACGCGGTATCACTACGATTCCCCCGCTTTCACTCATTATAAGTCACACCAATTGTTGCGTACAATAGAATGTTTGCGCGGAATATTTCTCTGACATCCGTGCTGAAAATACCGTCACGGTGATGGGCAAGTCCCGAACCAACTCTTTCCGAGAGGACTTCGGTCCAGTTTTATGCGTAACCTCCACGGTTATTCCATGGCTATTCATGTACCGTTCGATGTCCTCTTTGATTTTCCTTCTTTCTGCCCGCCTACGGATCGTTTGCGGAGTAACGTCCATCAATTGAGCCGTTTTCCCATTGGATAAAAGTTCATTCTTCCCAGACTGTTTCCATGTGCAGATTGATAACTCACATGAGTTTCGGGATCTTGTCCACTCGAATTTCAGTCAATGGCAAAGACACGGGGTCTGTGTTGACGCCGCCGTGTCTTTGCCATTATCCAATGAGTGTCTTGCGATTCTTGCCAAGTTCCGCCACAAGGCAAGGCCCTGACATCCTATTTAGGAAACCAACTCAACGCCCCGAGCTTCTTGCCAGCCGCTTCCTGTGCTTCCTGTGCTTCCTGTGCTTCCTGTGCTTCCTGTGCTACCAACCGCTGCCTTTACTGCCTGTACTACTGCTTCCGCCCTTGCTGCTGCTGCCGCCCTTACTGCTGGCGCTGCCCGCAGCATACGCGGAACCCGCCGCTCCCTGAGAACCGTGCGCCATGCCGTAATCCGTCAAGAAATTGGAACTGGCAAACCAGGCGATGATTTTGCCCTGTACGCCTGGCCCGATAAGCACGACCGGTTGCCCGGCATTCGCCGGAATATTGATTTTGGAGTTAATGGAGAACACACCCTGTGGGCTGAGTTTCGCTGGAGCAGTGATCACCGACTTCGAATTTCCAAATGTGATATCCGCCACCACCGTCTTCACACCGGCAGTCGTGCCAGCCAACGCTTTCGGTACAGGCTGCCCATTATACATATAGCCACTCTTCGGGATAATAAACCATTTCCCCTGGGCAGACAGATTCGTCCGAGTGAGCTTTACTCGCCCCTGAACGATCCACGGCGCCTTTCCCGCAGCCACACCCCGCACCGTGACATTTGCGATATTGCCAAACAGCGCGCCATTTAGCAGCACCGGACTCTGCGCGGTTGTGTTTGCTGTTGCGGCGGCCGCATACGCGCCTCCACCGACAACAACCGCTGCCGCCGCTATCGCAGGCGCGATCCACTTGCGGATTGCCTTGTTGCGACTTGCCATCCTGAATTTTCTCAATATGACACCTCCGCTCCAATGGGCTCGTTTTATGTTCACCTATATATACGAACAGAGCTCATGGTTCGGTTTTGCCAGACAACATAACACATCATTCGTGATCGCTTCCAATCTCGCGTGGAACGCCAGTGTTTGCATGCTCGAAGGCGATCCAGAATCATTTTCCAATATATCGCCACTTTCGTTCGCCGAGTCTTACGAAATCCCGTTTCCAGCGTCTCTCTGCGATCTCCACCAACAGCAAAAACTCGTCCCGGTCGCGCGGTTTGTTGTCCGACGGTCGCTCGGTGCGACGAGCCGCAATCCTCCTATGCACATCGCTCGCTCTCTTCGTCTTTTCGTGTAACTGCTCGAGCGTCATTTTTCGCATGCGCTGCCTCCGCCTTCCCACGAAATCCCTTATAGACTCATTCTATCCTGACGGCGATGATCTGCCAATCCCCAGCACATAGGCTTGTGTGTTTGTCGCATCCAGAATAGCGGAAGATTGGCCAATTCCAGCCACCAACAGAATCGTCAACTTGAATTTTAAATTTATATGTATCAAAAATACTTTAATTACATAAGATGTGTTGCGTTTGTTTCGTTTGTGATCTATGATGAGAAGAAGATGATACTGAATTGGGGGTGAGCAGCATGAGCGCCACAACACTCGAAAAACAACTGATCCGGCCGGATTTGGCAGAAAAGGACCGGATTAAGGCTGTCATCGATCAATTTGCCGACATTGAGGCAAAAACTGAGCGGTACTTCCTGCAAGACGACTCTGGCCATGTCAAGCTGGAGTTACCGCCTTCTCTCTTTTTGGTACTACATCAAGCTGCGATTCAACTGGTGCAAGGCAACTCGATTTCGATTGTCAATTATGACCATGATTTGACTACGCAACAAGCGGCTGATTTGCTAAACGTCTCACGCCCGTACTTGATTCGACTATTGGGCGAAGAGAAACTCCAGTACCGTTTGGTGGGAACCCATCGTCGCATCAAAATGGGGGATCTAATGGCTTACAAAGAAACTCGCGACGCATTGCGACGCGAACATTTGAACGAATTGGTCCGCGTATCCGAATCGCTTGGCTTGTATGATGAGGTCAGCGAACCATTGGAGACGTAGATCATGACCAGCAAATGGCGTCCAGCGAGATCAAGATCTTCTCGCCCGGACGCCACTTTTGTCACTGTGCGTCCGTGATACTGGCTAGATTTTCAATAGATACTGATACTCAGGAACAGCAGAAGGCGACGCGAGTATCTGGCGCTTATAGGAGGCGCTCGCCTTTGTTTTGATATGCAGCTTGGCGTCGTCAAGCACAGTCACGATCTGATACAGATTGATGGCTGCCTGATCGCGCCCTGATTTTAGAAATGGATTCATCGCCGCCAGCGACTTGTGATAGTGACCGAGCAGATATTCGCTCGCTCCGAGATACACCTGCATGGAGGCGTCGGTTTGAAGTGGAATGGCGGCTGGAAATAACTTCAGATTGATCACCTTGGATTCCTTGATGTACTTGTTGTATAGCAATGAAACGCGATTCAGCTCAGCTTTACCGGCGCTCGGGTTGCTTTTAAGTTCTGCGGCGCCGTACCACATCGTTATTCCGAGCAACGCGCGAAACGCGGGTGCGCTGAAGTGGAAGTCATGATGAGCCGCTTCGGCAAAATTGACGGCCGATGCCGTATGGCCCAAGCTGTATGCCAAGAGAGCAGCCTGAAGCTGCACCGCAGAATCCCATGGCCCCAGCGCGACGGCGGCATTGACATTGCTCCATGCCTGGGC
>JAKADD010000207.1:5001-5406 GCA_021820825.1 Bacillota bacterium | reverse complement strand
GACAGGCGGACGGTTGAACAGGATCTCCGTCCGGATCTCTTCAGGAGGCGTCAATTCAGTTGCCAGATAGCGTTTGCCTGCGACTCTGACAGTCAGCGCCAGTTGATGGTCGCGACAGACAGCGGCAGGAGCCGCAAAAACAGGGAAGTAATCCGTTTCTGTCGCGTGGGCGGCTTTGCAGAGAGGACTGGCCAGCAGACCGGACTTGGCGCAGATCAGATAAGGCCGAATCACGCCAGACAGGGTGAATCTGGCGTGTCGGCGGGCGACGAGGGGCTCCAGGATCTGACCAAACAGTCTTGTGGCCCGCATGCTTTCATGATACTTTGCCGTTGTCAGCAAGGCATGGGGGATATCATAGCCCACCCATACGCTCATCGTGTACTGCGGGGTGTAGCCGACAAA
>JAKADD010000207.1:0-4991 GCA_021820825.1 Bacillota bacterium | reverse complement strand
CAAACCAGGCGTCTTTGTTGTCATCCGTTGTGCCTGTCTTGCCGGCGACGTCGCCGTAACTCAACAGAGAATGCAGACCGTGTGCAGTGCCATAGGGACTTCTGATGACCTCCTTCAGCATAGTGGTCAGCAAGGAAGCCGTACTGTTCGAAAAAACACGCCGCGGTGTCGCGCGACGTACATAAATGGGTTTGCCGAACGCGTCGTCAATCCGGTCGATCAAAGACGACTCGGTATAGACGCCGCCCGCAGGCAGAGATGCGTATGCCGACGCAAGTTCGAGCGGGCTGACTCCGCCATGTGTGCCCCCGATGGCAAGGCCGAGACTGTTCGCGTCTTCCCGTTCGATCCCCGCAAGGCCGAGCTGCCAGGCAAACCGCGCGCCTGTCTGCGGTCCTATTTCGTTCAGCAGTTCGATGGCCGGCAGGTTGTACGATTGCATCAGGGCGTCGCGAACCGTCATCAATCCATGGTATTTCTGGTCCCAGTTCAGGGGCGTCCACTCACCGTTTGGCGCATGCGGATCCGGGTACTCGCGGGGGATGTCGTCGACAATGGATCCCGGTGTGATGATTCCCTGCTCAAGCGCAGGTCCATAAACCACAAGTGGTTTGAGAGACGACCCGGCCTGGCGCCTTGCCAGGGAGTGATCCACCTGATTCGTCGCGTAACTGCGTCCGCCCGCCAGCGCAAGGATGCGAGCAGAGCGGTTCTGCAGCAACACCAGTCCGACCTCCTCCTCGGCATGGTGAATCACATGGGCGCCTGATTGATCGTGCACTGTATAAGTGATCGGCGGCGGAAAATTCTTGCTGTGCAGGATGCTGCCTATGCGCAATTGCAGTTGCTGATCAATTGACGTATAAATGCGGTACCCGCCGGATTCCAGTTGTTCGCGCGCCTGGTCGAGCGCAATTCCCTCACTCTCCGCGATCATTTGCGGGGCCAGTCGACTTACCTGCGCGAGGATGAAGGGCATCCTGCTCTCATATGGGGCCAGCAAAACGGCGTCGTGGCGCACGTCTGACAGCACCTGCGCATGCAGGGCCGTCGTGTACGCCTGTTCAGACAAGAAGTGCAGTTCCCGCATTCTTGCCAGAATTCTTGTTTGTCTTTTGAGCACCCGATCAGGATGGCTGCTCACTGAAAAATAGGATGGATTGTTCGGAATCGCGGCAAGCAGGGCGGCCTGCGCGGGGGTAACATCCCTGGCGCGCCGACCGAATATATGCAACGCCGCACTCTCTATTCCGTACACGGGAACGCCGCCCATGCGACCGAAGTAGATCGCATTGAGGTATTCCAGCAGGATCTGGGCTTTGCTTTGTCGCTGTTCGAGTTCCAGTGCCAGCGCCATCTCCTGCAGCTTTCGGCGCAGAGTCCGTTCTTGTCGTGGAAACATGGCCAATTTGACTGTTTGCTGGGTGATTGTAGAGCCGCCGCTGCGGATGGCGTGATGGCGTATATCGTCGAGCGCCGAGCGGATGATGGCAAACGGGTCGACGCCCGCATGGCGATAGAAATCCTTGTCTTCCGCAGCGATGAACGCTAACTGCACGTTCCTTCCCGCGCCTTGCAGCGTCTGTAGGGGCCGTCTGTCGCCATTGCCCGCAAAGCGGCCGATCAGTGCGCCGTCATTCGCGTATACAAGCGACGCCGCCGACAGATCGACAAAGTCAGACAGGCGAAGCGGCGGAATGTCTCGCAGCAGATAGGCGCTGAGTCCAAGCACGCATCCGGTTGCGACGCTGACTGCGGAAAGCACGAGGGCCAACGCTCTGCGACGACTGCGGCTGCGGCCGTGCCGCCCATATCTACGGATGCGTCGCCGTGACAGCGGTGCGAATTTTGCAGGAGGCTTGCGCGACATGGATGATCACCCCACGCGAGGTATTATGTTCTGCAGCGGCGTTTATCATCCCGCAGACGAGGGGTTGGCAACGACTCGAAAATAAAGCTGTCTATCAACATCGTGACCGGGTATACTGATCGCAGGGGGTCGATAAATGTGTCAAAACCTGTGATGGTTGTGCTGACGCCGGATTTGGAAGACGGCGGATATGCGGTGACGGTCCCAGCCCTTCCTGGATGCATCACGGAAGGAAAAACGATTGACGAAGCGCTTACGAATGCACGCGAAGCTATTGAACTGTATCTGGAAGACATGGATGCAGACGGTGAAGAAGGAGCTGGCATACCACTGATCACCCTCATCGAGGTGTAGCGGATGCCGCCACTTCTAATCACAATCCAATCAGTCGCGGAACTTTACGCGCCATCATCCGGGATTCCGGCATGAGTGTCGAAGAGTTTCTGTCACACCTGTAACATTAGATGCAATCACACATACCCCCACGCTCACTCGTGCCTGTTCACTCAGCGCCAACAGTTGAGGCGCCAAAATAATCCATGCTTTGTACGCATAGTCCACTCATAACATTGTGATCGTTGTCACAATGTTTGTCTGGGAGTCAGCTAAAATGATTCTGAGACAGACGAGAGGGGATTGATTTTCTATGCGCTCGGCTCATCGTTTTGCTCTTTGGAGGCTGCTTCCCGGCGCTCTGGTTTTGTTCGCGGTCGCGCTTTCCGGGTGTGGAACAAACTCTGCGGCCACCGGCAAAGAAGGACAGGCGACGCCGTCGCAAAACGGCGGAACAGTTCACGCCGCCGGCAACTCAGACGGTATGGCTTCTGGAGCGGGCGCCGCCCGAATGATCAGTCAGAAACCGCATCCGATGCAAATCGTTCGACATGGCAGTGATGTCTCCATCCAAATGTATACCGAGGAAACGACCGTGAATGTGGCGCCGGGTGTGCCGTTTCACGCCTGGACATTTGACGGCGTCGTTCCGGGGCCTGCCATTCTGCTCAAACAGGGCGATCATGTGGCCCTGACTCTGCACAATCTGGATCCGCTGATGGCGCACAGCATCGATCTGCACGCCGCTCTGGTGGCGCCGAACCGCAACTTTATCGATGTGCCAACGGGGCAATCGAGAACGATCCGCTTCGTCGCCTCAGTGCCAGGGGTGTTCCTTTATCACTGCGAGAGTGAACCGATGCTTCAGCACATCGCCATGGGTATGTACGGCGCAGTGATTGTCACGCCGAAAACGGCGGCCCCGCCTCAGGCGGTGATCGTTCAGAGTGAAATATACACGCCGCCTACCTATGCAAATATGCTGGATGGTCAACCGAGCTACGTTGTATTCAATGGCGAGGTTGGTCAAATGTTGGCCCATCCATTGCGCACGACGGTCGGCAAACCGTTCACGATCGCTTTTGTGAATGCGGGGCCGAACGAATCATCCGCGTTTCACGTCGTGGGCAGCACCCTTCGCACAGTGGATTTGAGCGGCAATCCGGCTGATGCGCTGCATGATGTGCAAACGGTTGACGTACCCCCTGGAGACGGGATTCTCGTGACGCTCCAGTTTGCGCAGTCTGGCGCCTATCCCTTTGTTTCGCACGACATGCGTCAGTTCGCCCGGGGAGCAGTGGGGCGTATCGTGGTTGCGAGCGACAACGGAAAATGAAACACGATCAGATGGGGGAGGAATTTGCAATGATACGGTCAGGAGTTGCGTTTCAGGAGCGGAACAGGCCATGCGGCCACGGCGATTGCCGGCGCGGGAACTGGCTGGGGAGACTGTCCGCACTCGTGAACGCGCGGCGCATGCGCAGCGTGCTGCTTCTCGGCCTCGCCCCGCTTGTGCTCACCGGTTGTGGAACAGCGGCCGCTACGGCGCCGAGTCAGCCAGTGCAGAGCGATCTTGGACGGTTTTTGATCAGCCAACCCGCGAGTAAAACGGCAGTCCTCAAACTGGCGGCGGCGGATGGCAACGCGAATGGCGGGTACAACTTCGACGGCTATGCAAATGGTCAACTCGTCTTCACTGTACCGGTTGGATGGACAGTCCAGGCGCAATTATCAAATTCAGGACTGATGCCGCACAGTGCCGTCATCATCAGCCAGCAGGCGCAGCAATCGAACAATGTCTCGATTCCCGCCTTCCCAGGGGCAGAGACGCCGCAGCCAGATCAGGGGATCAGTATGGGCGCGGTTGCGCATTTCTCATTTAGGGCGGCGAAGTCTGGAGTCTATGCCATCGCGTGTGGAGTGTCAGGGCATGACGCGGATGGCATGTGGGACACACTGGTGGTATCCGCCACGGCGAAGGCGCCGACGGTGACGGTGAAGCCGTAGGCGCTGAATCAAGGCCGCAGCCGCTGAAGACCTCTTCGGGGGATCGTTGAGAAGGAAACGCAGAAGGACATTCGTGTCGAGCTAATGGGTCGAACTCATACCCGCCCTGCTAATTCGTCCTGTATAGCCTTGCGCGCTTCGGCCAGTGAAATGTAGGGCAGCCCTTCGCGATGTAAAACTCCAAATAGTTCTTGTGGCGACCGTTGTTTCGCCAATTGAACTCGGATGGATCCCTTATCGTCCATGTGAAAGAGAACATGATCGCCCACTTCAGCGCCTAATGCGCGGCGGATCTCGGCTGGCAATGTCAGTTGATGTTTGCTTGTGAGCTTCGCGATCGCCGTCACAGTGCTCATCCCCTTGATGTTCATGATACATGGATCCTTTCGATTTATAAATACCTTATATAACCCATTTGACAATGGCTGCGCCAATGGCATAGAATGAGCCAACATGTATATTGCGATTGGCGTTGACGGCTTTGCAACTTTCGTGTTGCACAGTCGCGGGAGAAGCGTTCCCAGAGAACTGGCGGTCGGTGCGAGCCAGTCGCTGCCTGCGATGAATTACGAAGTCCGAGTCATGTGTTCAGACACCGGTGCAAGGCGCCGTTATCGACTGCAGAGTGGATGCGAAGCAGGCATCAACGAGGGTGGTACCGCGAGTGATCTCGTCCCTTATGGACGGGGCTTTTTTGCGTTTATGGACAGTTTCTGGCGCGCGCCTGATTGCAGGCAGTCGCAGGCAGTCGCAGGCAGTCGCAGGCGATTGCAGGCGATTG
>JAKADD010000206.1 GCA_021820825.1 Bacillota bacterium | reverse complement strand
AACATCGTGCATTTTACTCTGTTTGCGCATATTGTGTCAAGGACGCCACAGAAGCATGTCACAGGGGCAAATGCGGGCCAGCAGAAGAGCGCATTTTCTCATGGCCTGCCCGACCTTGACCAGTCCTCCGCCAGCATCCCATAAAGGACATGGTCCACAAAATGATCCTGCAACCATTCGGCCTGACGTCTACACCCTTCATTCTGAAAGCCCAGCCGTTCTGGAATGGATCGACTCCTGCGATTTCCTGCGGCAGCCTGGATTTCAACCCTATTCAACCCATACTCGCGAAACGCAATGTCAACCAGAGCCCGACATGAACTCGTCATGATTCCCTGCCCCTGAAATGCCTCTCCAAGCCAGTATCCGATGCTTGTGGAACGATTCGGCCAGTTGAGTTCATGGAAGCCAATAATCCCTGTCAATTGTTCCTTGTACCAAATCCCAGCCTGGAACCCGTTATGAGAAGCGAACTGATTGCGCGTTGTCTTGATGAACAAATGGGAGTCATCCACAGTTTTTGTCGCCGCCACCCACGGAAGCCATTTTTGCAAGTACAATCTTGACCGATCGACCAGGGAGAATACCGTTTCAGCATCGGAATGCTCCAATAAACGCAATTGAATATCGCCATTTACATCGTGGTGAAACAGAGCAGGCACACTCCTTCCAGATCTGTGATTACTCATATCTATTCGTCGTGGACCGCTCAGACTCCTCTCTAAATCACCGTCTCTTTAACGGATCCAAAGCCCAACTTGAATTACGCTGTGTGGAAGCGGTATAATCATACTGTAATAAACAGTGTCATGATACGAAATTTGATTTACAGAGAAGGAGAATCGTCATGAGTAAACTGGACGTCGTCGCTCTCGCCGATTTATCTGATGAAGAGCGTTCGGAAAAGATGGGGGCAATGTTTCAGCAACTTGGCTCGCTGCCAGAGGCAGAACAGCTTGCCGCACTGCGATCAATGATCCAAGAAATGGCAGAAAAAGCCACCGATGTTCAATATCTTCGTTTATGCGCCACCAACCTCACTCTGGCGGCCTCGTTGCCGAATGACCAACTAAAACCGTTTCTCGCAAATCGAATGAAGGCTGCTTCCAGTCTGCCCGTTCAACTTGCAGAGCGGGATATGAAGCACGTCCAGGAAGCGATCAGTAAAGCGCAACCTTCGATACGGGAGAAAATCAACAGCAACATGTAGTTCTCTTGTCGACAGATACCCGCAAGTAGAACGGACGAATTGGGCAGAGTCAGCCATTGGACTATGTGCGGATACTGTCTGCTCCGCTGACTCCAGACAGGACAACTGGGCGTTCACGCTAACCACACGCGATGAACGCCCAGTTGCGCATGTCTGTTGTTGCTAATAGGGTCCGCGAATCCAGGATTTCACTTCTGACTCATAGAATGAGGTCAGTCTCTCCATCTCTTCTGCGCTGAAAGGAGCAGCCTCCAGCGTGGCTAGATTGTCTTCTACCTGCACAGTATTTTTGAATCCGGGAATGACACAGCTGACCGCGGGATGCTGCAAGATCCAACGCATGGAGGCGCGGGCCATGTTGCCGCGATCCTCGCCGATCCAGCGCAACTGTTGCGCCAGTTCCACCCCTTTGGCAAAAGGCAGCCCGGCAAACGTCTCGCCGACATTAAATGACTGGCCATCGCGGTTAAAATTTCTGTGATCGTCGGCGGAAAAGGTGTCTGTGGGCTGGAACTTGCCCGTCAACAGTCCGCTTGCGAGCGGAAGCCTGACGATGATACCGACATCGCGGACACTGGTATGCGGGAAGAGTTCTGAGATCGGTTTTTGCCGGAAGAGATTAAAGATGACCTGCAGGGTTTCGACTCCCGGATAGCGAATAGCCAGCAGTCCTTCTGCCACCGTCTCGACGCTTACGCCGTAGTGACGGATTTTTCCCGCCTGTTTCAACCGCTCCAAAGCAAAAAAGACGTCTCCCTGTTCCAGAATTTCAGGCGGAGGACAGTGGATCTGGTACAGATCAATCGCTTCACGGTCAAGCCGTTTCAGGCTTGCTTCGCAAAAACTCGTGATCGCATCGTACGTGTATGTGGCGGGATCGTGAATATCCGCGTTGCGGCAAAACTTCGTGGCGATATAGATGTCGCGTTCGCGGCCTCTGGTGGCCAAGCGCAGCAGCCTTTCTGCCCGACCGTCGCCGTATACATCCGCAGTATCAAAGAAATTAACGCCGGAATCGATCGCTTTGGCTAGTGCATCAAGCGCAGACTGTTCATCCACGTTACCCCAGGAGCCGCCAATGGCCCATGTGCCGAAGCTGATTTCACTGATCGATAGTCCTGTGCTGCCCAGTGTGCGGTAACGCATGAATGATTCACTCCTTTACCTCTTGCCGAAATTGATCACGCGACAGAACTCGATCAGTTCTTCGGCGGAAACCTCCATGCCCTCTTTGACAACTACAAATGCAGCCGGAATTTCGCCCCATTTTTCGTCTGGTCGGGCCACAACGCCAAATCTCCAGTGTGAAACCACCGTTTCTCATCGCTTTTGCCGTCTCTTCGGGCTGTTTGTAGTAACCAGCCATAACGACATTGCCACGCGCAACGATTTCGCCAATCTCCGCACCGCTCCATTCCACCTAACGAATTGGCCATCATCTTCCCCCAAGTGTTGCAGTCACTACAGTAAATATTCACCGCGTCACCCATACACCCGCTGACCCTTCACGTATACACTGCGAACGTGGGACACGCCATAATGAGTCAACACATACGCCGGATTCGGGGCGTCAAAGATCACGAGATCCGCACGGCGGCCTGGGCGCAGCACGCCAAGCTCCCCCGCGCGGTCAATGGCCGCTGCGGCATTGTGCGTGGCAGCCACGAAAATTTCTTCGGGCGACATGCCGAGCGCGAGCAGCGAGAGTGTCATCGTGAATCCAAAATTCTCGGAAGGCGACGATCCCGGATTGTAGTCGCTGGCCACAGCCACGGCCAGCCCCGCCTCGTCAATCATGAAGCGGGCGCGCGCGGAACGTTTTTGCAGGTAGAACGACGTGCCCGGAAGACACACGGCAACGACGCCCGCCTGAGCCATCTTCCAGAGCCCTTCATCAGTTGCGGCCAACAGGTGGTCAGCTGAGACTGCGCCCACTTCGGCAGCCAGTTCTGCACCGCCGCAGGACGCCATTTCATCGGCGTGCAGTTTGAGTTTCAACCCGGTCCGTTTGGCCGCCTGCAGGATGTGTCGCCCTTCCGCAGCCGTGAATACACCCTCTTCTACAAATACGTCTGCGAATTCCGCTCCCTCACTGTGCAATACCGGCAACATATGAACGATCTCTTCTATAAACTGATCGCGATCCCCCAGACGCGAGGGAGGAATCGCGTGAGCTGGCAGAGCTGTCTGCACAAACGTAAACGACAGTGTTCGGGCGAGGGAATTCGCGACGGCAAGCTGCTTGCGCTCAGTCTCCAGTTCTAATCCGTAGCCTGTTTTTGCTTCGACCGCCGTAACGCCAAAGCTCTGCATCCTGCGCAGACTTGCGCGGGCCTTTGCAATCAGAGTGGCGTGATCGCTGGCGCGCGTATCGTGAACGGTCTTCATAATCCCTCCGCCCGCCCGCAAAATATCGAGATACCCCGCCCCCGCCAGACGCAGCGGCAGTTCTCCCTCACGCGATCCGCCGTGCACGAGGTGCGTGTGGGGATCGACAAAACCGGGACATACAAAGGCGCCCTGCGCATCGACTTTGTGCGTATCCGCCTCCGCCATTGCGCGGATTTCCCGCGCCTTCCCAATCGCCGCTATGTTCCCGTTCTCGTCCACGGCAATCGCAGCGTTCTCCAGGGCGCCCACCTGCCGCATCGCTTCCCGGCCGGCAAACGCTGCGGCGTCCTCCTGTTCACTGCCTGCGCTCATTGTCCATAGTAGCCCGATATTGTCAATCAGCGTGGCGATTCGCATCATCGACTTTTGCCGCCTCCATCTGATAAATGTGCCTGCTCTGCCGCCGCCATAAACATGCGCCTGCTCTGCCGGGATCGTAACCTGTGCCGCTGCTCAGACACAGCTTCGCCGAACTCGCCTCGGCACAGGTTACGATCCCGGCAGAGCGAGTTTCTCTCTCTGTTGGCGGAAGACTATTCCTGCATGGGTATGCGGACGTTTCGTTCCTGCGCAATCCGCTGCGCTTTCTCGTAGCCCGCGTCAACATGGCGAATGACTCCCATACCAGGATCCGTGGTGAGAACGCGGCCCAGCTTACGCTCGGCGCGGTCTGTTCCGTCGGCGACCACGACCATTCCCGCGTGGATCGAGTACCCCATCCCCACACCGCCGCCATGGTGGACGGAGATCCATGACCCGCCAGCCGCAGTGTTTAGCAGCGCGTTCAGGATCGGCCAATCTGCGACGGCGTCGCTGCCATCTTGCATGCCTTCCGTTTCGCGATTGGGAGAAGCGACCGATCCGGCGTCAAGGTGGTCGCGACCGATCACGATAGGACCTTTAAGCTCACCGCTGCGCACCAGTTCATTCATGGCCAGGCCAAACCGCGCCCGTTCCCCGTAACCAAGCCAGCAAATGCGCGCGGGAAGGCCCTGAAACTGCACCTGGCGTTGCGCTTTTTCGATCCAGGTCCGCAGCTTCGCATCCTCCGGAAACAGTTCCAGAACCAGTTCATCCGTCCGTTTGATGTCGTCCGGATCACCCGAAAGAGCGGCCCAGCGAAACGGCCCTTTCCCTTCACAAAAGAGCGGCCGGATGTAGGCGGGCACAAAACCGGGAAAGGAAAATGCGTCCGTCACCCCTTCATCAAACGCCACCTGCCGGATATTGTTCCCATAGTCGAAGACCACGGCGCCCTGCTCTTTCATGGCCAACATCAGACGCACGTGCAGAGCCATCGATTTCTTGGCGCGCGCGACATAGCCTGCGGGATCGCTCAGACGCAATCCGGCTCCTTCCAAAAGCGACACCCCCTGTGGCAAATAGCCGTACAGAGGATCATGCGCCGACGTCTGATCCGTCACAAACTGGGGGATTTCCCTGCGCAAAAGCAACTCACGGTAGACATCGACAGCGTTCATTTCCACCGCCACCGACAGCGGCCTGCCCTTCGCGACAGCCGTTTTGACAAGAGTCAGCGCTTCGTCGAGACTCTGCGCCGCCGCGTCCAGGTACTTCGTATCCAGCCGCCTGCGAATCCGCTCACCATCCACCTCCGCGATGAGCGCAACGCCCCCGTTCATGGTAACGGCCAGCGGCTGGGCTCCGCCCATCCCGCCAAGACCGGCGGTGAGCGTCCACGTTCCGGCCAGAGTGCCGCCCGTGTGCTGACGGGCCGCTTCTGCAAACGTCTCATAGGTTCCCTGCAAAATCCCCTGGGAGCCAATGTAGATCCAGCTTCCGGCC
>JAKADD010000205.1 GCA_021820825.1 Bacillota bacterium | reverse complement strand
GTGTTTAGTTTTCAAGGATCCACCGCCGTCCGCATGCCCTGTTTTCAGGCGCTCCGTCCGGCCTTGCGCCGCCTCTCGTCCGCGGCGACAAAACGTAATATAGCATAGCCAACCAACACGAGTCAACTCAAAATCAAGCATTTTTCAGAGGTATTTTATTACATGTCGCCAGATTATTAAATACAGAATTGTTTGTCCGGTCACCCTGACCTTGAGTGACCATGCCCGTCAGACGCAAATCAGCGCGCCTGTTTTCGACCTAACGCCACAACCTGCGCGCTGGAGTGAAATTCCCACCTGTTTGTCTCTTTGGCGTAGGCGTCAAGACAAAAATCAAAATCCTGTTCTGACATAATTCCTTCGCTCACAAGATCATCGCGCACAGAGAGGAACCGCCGCACCGCAAACAGGAGTGCAGGATCGCCGGGCTGAATGAACGAATGTTGCGACAACACCTGCGCAGAGGCCGTGACCTGCGCAAAATCCGCCCGCTGCAGGAACGTCGACAGTTTGCGTCCAACCGTACGGTCGCCGCCGCGCACCTGCTGTAGACGGTTAAAAGCGCTGTGCAGGTCGACAAACGCACTGGATTCCGGGTGCGTGACAGTCATATTTTCATCAATATCGATGAGAATGATGTATCCACCAGGCCGCAGCACCCGCTTCATCTCTTCTATCGCACTCGTTGCATCGGTGAGATGCTGCAATACAAAACGGGCAATCACCACATCGAAGGAATCGTCTGCATAGGGCATGGCATATACATCACCCCGATCAAACTGCGGGATACCCTCCAGCCGGTATCCTCCCTTATTCCGGATACCCGCCGCAAGCTCACGGGCAACAACTATCTTTTCCTCATCGTAATCGATCCCCCGCACATGCAGGTCGAACGGCAGACAGGCCAGATCGATGGCCAGTGCCCCGAATCCGCTGCCAATGTCCAGCACGTCGGCGGCTGCCTGAAGAGGCATCTGTCTATACATGGCCCTTCGCGACGACCCTGTATAGATTGTTTGCTCCAGAAGCCAACGATCCCGAATATCGGAATGCGCCAAAAGATAGTCCGCGAGCGTTTCGTCAACCACCCGCCAATTAAAGTCGTCCAAATGCTTTCCCCCTTTTTCGCAGCAACGTTCCGTTGTATAACAGAGGACCGGCGTGGATGATCAACTCTGCTTCTTTTTAAGTTGCCAGCGCAGATAGGCATTGACGAAGCCGTCGAGATCCCCGTCTACGACCACCTGGACGTTGCCCACCTCATGATTGGTCCGGTGATCTTTCACAAGAGAATAAGGATGAAACACATAGGAGCGAATTTGACTCCCCCACCCGATGTCTTTCTGCTCCCCACGCAACGCCGCCAGCGCCGCCTCCTGCTCCTCGCGTTTTTTCTCATAGAGTTTCGCCGCCAACAGTTTCATGGCCACCGCGCGATTCTGGATCTGTGATCGTTCACTCTGACAGGTAACAACAGTGTTCGTGGACAAGTGCGTAATTCGCACTGCGGAATCCGTTGTGTTGACGTGCTGCCCTCCCGCGCCAGTCGAACGGTACGTATCCACCTTGAGTTCCTCCGGACGGATCTCGACAGCCACTTCATCGTCGATCTCTGGAATGACGTCCACGGACGCAAAGGAGGTGTGCCGCCGCCCAGAACTGTCAAACGGAGAAATCCTCACCAGCCGATGAACACCCTTCTCCGCCTTCATATAGCCATAAGCGTTGTGACCTTTGACGAGCAGGGTAACACTCTTGAGGCCAGCTTCATCGCCTGGCAGATAATCAAGCGTCTCGACCTTCCAGCCCCTTCGCTCCGCCCACCTGGTGTACATGCGCAACAAAATGAGCGCCCAGTCCTGAGACTCTGTACCCCCAGCTCCCGGATGCAATTCAACAATCGCGTTGTTCCGATCATACGGCCCGTCGAGCAACAGTTCCAGGTCAAACGCGTCAAGCGCCTCGCGCAATCTGTCGCTTCCGTCATCGGCCTCCCGGAACAGTTGCTGATCCTGTTCCTCTTCCGCCAATTCCAGCGCCACTTTCAGATCCTCAAGTTCATTGACCAGCCCGTTGTACATTTCCGTCAAACTGCGAATGCCATTCAATTCAGCGATGACCTTTTGAGCGTGCTCCTGATCGTCCCAAAAATCGCTCGCAGTCATCCAGTTCTCCAGTTCACGTATGCGGACGCCCTTCGCCGCTACGTCAAAGAGACCTCCCGATATCCGCCAGCCTGTGGTCCATATTTTGCTGTTGTTGTCTCAATTCGCCGAATGTTTCCGCCATCAAACAACCTCCTATTGCACCTGGAAAACATGCGCGCCAGGTGTCATGACGAAGTAAAGAGCGGTTGCGGCGCTTCCGCCGGCAACTCCTGAAATGCGACTTGCGACTTGAACATATAGGTTGCGACATCCTCACGAATACTGTGGATCATTTGTTCAAACATGTCATAGCCTTCCTGTTGATATGCTGTGAGCGGATCAATCTGCGCATACCCGCGCAAATGAATGCCCTGCCGCAGCGTTTCCATGGCATCGATATGGTCCATCCATTTGCTGTCCACCGTACGCAGCAGCACCATGCGCTCCAGTTCGCGCACGAAGTCGCCGAGTTCCGTTTCGCGCGTCTGATACTCCACTTCCACCTGCTCGTACAGATAGTCGCGGATCTCCTCCCGGTCCAGTTTCCGGAGTTCATCCTCATGGATTCGACCGGGCGTGAGAAAGAGGTGTTCCCCGTATTCCAGCAAACCGGATATATCCCAGTCCTCCGGAATCTGCTCTTCCAGACAATACGTACTGAGCATGAAATCAACAAGATCATGCCCCATGCCGGACACAATGTCGCGAAGATGATCCTGCTTCAGGATTTGCATCCGCTGACGGTACACCACTTCACGTTGCTTGTTCATCACATCGTCATACTTCAACACATGCTTTCGAATATCGTAATTGTTGGCTTCCACCTTGCGCTGAGCCCGTTCAATGGCTTTGGTGACCATTTTATTTTCGATCGGCTGATCTTCCTCAATGCCGAGCTTATCCATGAGGCCCATGATATTCTCCGCGCCAAACAGACGCATGAGATCGTCCTGCAAGGACAGATAGAACCGCGACGATCCCGGATCGCCCTGACGGCCGGCCCGTCCACGCAACTGGTTGTCGATGCGCCTGCTCTCATGACGCTCCGTTCCTATAATGTGCAGCCCGCCAAGTTCCACGACGCCGTCGCCAAGAATGATGTCCGTTCCGCGCCCCGCCATGTTGGTCGCAATGGTGACCTGCGCGTGTCCGCCAGCATGGGACACGATTTCAGCTTCGCGTTCATGGTACTTTGCATTGAGAACCTGATGCTTGACGCCGCGTTTGCGCAACATGTCAGACAGGATCTCCGATTTTTCCACCGAGGTGGTGCCAACGAGAACCGGTTGTCCGGTTTTATGCCGCGCTTCAATCTCATTAACCACAGACTGGAACTTGCCCCGCACCGTTTTATACACGATGTCGGACAGATCACGGCGCTGGTTCAGCTTATTCGGGGGAACCTCCACGACATCCATGCCATAAATATCGACCAGTTCCTGCTGTTCCGTCTTCGCGGTGCCTGTCATGCCGGAGAGTTTCTTATACATCCTGAAGTAGTTCTGCAAAGTGATGGTGGCCAATGTTTTGGACTCATTCTGGACCTTGACCCCTTCTTTGGCCTCGATCGCCTGATGCAGCCCATCGCTGTAACGGCGCCCCTGCATCATGCGGCCGGTGAATTCGTCAACGATGACCACCTCTTCGGCCTGCACCACGTAGTCTTTATCCCGCTTCATAAGAGCATGTGCTTTCAGGGCCTGGGTAATGTGGTGATGGATGCCCACCTGATTGGGGTCAAACAGATTATCCAGATGAAAATACCGTTCCGCCTTATGTATCCCGGCGTCAGTCAGATTCACGCTGCGCGCTTTTTCATCAAACTTGTAGTCGTCTTCCACCGTCAGTGAACGGACAAATAAATCCGCCATAAAATACAGGTCAGTGGATTTCTCCGCCGGTCCAGAGATGATGAGCGGCGTTCGCGCTTCATCAATCAGGATACTGTCGACTTCGTCAACGATCGCATAGTGAAGCGGACGCTGCACCATCTCTTCAAGCGTCATCACCATATTGTCGCGCAGATAATCAAACCCGAATTCGTTGTTCGTTCCATAAGTAATGTCGGCTCGATAGGCTTCCTGTTTTTCAAAATGAGACAGGCCGTGCACATTGAGCCCCACTGTCAGACCCAAAAAACGGTGCACCTGACCCATCCACTCGCTGTCGCGACGCGCAAGGTAGTCGTTGACCGTGATGACGTGCACTCCCTGCCCCGCCAGCGCATTCAGATACGCCGGCAAGGTGGCCACCAAGGTCTTGCCTTCGCCCGTTTTCATTTCGGCGACGCGGCCGTGGTGCAAAACGATGCCCCCGACCAGTTGAACATCAAAATGACGCATGCCCAAAACCCGTTTCGCCGCTTCGCGGTTCACTGCAAATGCTTCCGGAAGAAGAGAATCAAGCTTTTCGCCGTTTTCATATCGTTCTTTGAACACCGCCGTCTTACCGCTCAGTTCTTCGTCGCTGAGCGCCTCCATCTGCGGTTCCAGTATCCGGATTTTCTCAATAGTCCGGAGCAATCGTTTAATCTCACGATCGCTGCTGATGCCCACGACATTTTTAATGAACCCTATCAACAGGGTGTCACTCCCCTCAAGCCGCTAACAGTCTACATGAATCCATGAACCGCCTGTGATCGAAAGGAGTCGATCATGCGGGTCTTAGAGTAACATTGTACCTCTTTCCCGGCCCGTAAACAATAAAGGGCGGCTCCCGCCGCCCTTATTCATACAAAAAGGCATAATTCATGAGTTGCGGGAGATGCCGCGGTTATATTCGTATTCGCCATTCGCAATGCCAAGCAACACCGCCGTGGCAATTACGGCTGGCCACGGTGTGCTGATGGCCCGCGCACAGATCACGCCGACAATACCGATCAACAGGGTGACCAGCATGGTCACAGCAAGCGATGTCGCGTCAGACAGCCGCCGAATATTCCAGAACAGCAGATGTACGGCCTTCCAGACGACAAGAAACACGATCAGTTGCAGAATCCAGACCAAAAATCCCATCGTTCTACCTCCTTGCGGCCAGCGCGCAAAGAATCGCCTATATTCAGCGTATTCTGCGCGCCAGTCCATTTTGCCGAAGAAGGCAGTCCTGTTTCTTTCCTGACCGGAATTCCGATGCTTTCATGCCTGGCCGTGCAAGCCAGGGCCGGGCCGAACTGACCCGCGATCAGTTGGTTTCGATAAGACCGTACTGGCCATCGTGCCGACGATAGACGACATTCGTCACTTCCGTCTCTGCATTTGCAAATACGAAG
>JAKADD010000204.1 GCA_021820825.1 Bacillota bacterium | reverse complement strand
GCGTACTCGGCTGGGCGGTCATGGCGCGGATTGTGCGCGCGGAGGTCATGAAGGTCAAAGAGTTTGAGTACGTTCAGGCGGCGCGGGCGCTCGGAAGCAGACAGTGGCGGATTCTCTTCCGGATTATCCTCCCCAATATCATGGCGCCCGTGATCGTGCTTACGACACTTGCCATCGGGAGTAACATGCTGCTGGAATCGACGCTCAGTTATCTGGGCATCGGCGTGCAACCGCCGACTCCGAGTTGGGGCAGCATGCTCTCCGAAGGTCAGCAGGTGTTTGAATATGCGCCCTGGCTGCTTTACTACCCAGGAATGGCGCTCATGCTGGCAGTACTTGGCTTTAACCTGTTGGGCGACGGCCTGCGCGAACTGTTCAATCCGCGTCGCGTGCGCTAGGGGAGCAGTGATAATCCAAATCAGGGCAGGCTGTATTCCTGACCCCGGAAAATCGCATGTGTACAGAATGGCAGTCTGGGAAGAGTAAGGGTATCGTGCGCTTATCGGCAAGCAGTGCATGTGGATCGCCGCACACCGGAGATTTCCTGGACGCTGGTTGCACCAGACTATAGGGGAGGCGCCAATTTTGATTTCGTATATCATTCGTCGTCTTGGCGGGGCAGTGATTGTGTTGCTTGGAATCTCCATCATCACCTTCGTGATCGCCTTTCTTGTGCCCGCCAATCCTGCCCGCGCCATCGTAGGGCCGCACGCGCCCGAATCGCTGGTGCTGCAGGTGGACAAACAGCTTGGTCTCGACCAGCCTTTGCCGGTTCGCTATGTGAATTATATGAACAATCTGGTCCACGGCAATCTGGGCATGTCGTACGTGCTGGATCAGCCCGTGACAAGCCTCATCGAGCAGAGGGTGGGCGCGACGGCGCAACTGGCGCTTGCCGCCTGGATCCTGGAAATTGTGATCGGTATCCCGCTCGGCATCATTTCCGCGGTGTACGATCGCAAGATCATCGACCATATCACGAGCATCCTGGCCTTGGTCGGGATTTCTCTGCCGGTGTTTTTCGTCGGTCTGGAACTCATGTACTGGGTAGGGTTTCGTCTGAACTGGCTGCCGGTGGGCGGCACGGGCGGGTTTAATTACATTATCCTGCCAGGGCTCACCTATGCCATTACTGGCGCGGCCTATTACTCCAGACTGCTGAAGGCTTCGATGCTGGATGTACTCTCGTCCGACTACATCAGGACGGCGAAGGCGAAAGGAGCAAGTCCGGCCCGCATCATCTTTGGGCATGCGCTGCGCAATGGCATCATCCCTGCCCTGACGTACGGCGGAATTGACGTTGCCGCGCTGTTTGGCGGCGTAGTCGTCATTGAAGATGTGTTTGGGTATTCCGGCCTTGGCCAGTTGGCGGTGCAGGCAATCAGCAATCTCGACGTGCCGGTCATCATGGGAACAGTGCTGTTTGCGACAATGTTTGTCGTGCTGGTCAACGTGGTGGTTGACGTGCTGTACGGAATCGTCGATCCGCGCATCACCTATTCGTAGGCCGATGTTGTGGGCTGGGCGATCTGCAGACGTCACTGGCAACTGCAGCGATCGGGCAGGCAACAGCGGCGCCGACTGACAAAAGCGGCGACGCGCACTCGGTGCAATCGCCGTTCTCAGTTAACTTGCAACTTCTCTTTTCCGTTTCTGGTATTGACTGAACGGGCGTTTGGTAATAATATGTTGAGAGAGTTAGAGCTTTGTGTTTTCATGCTTGGTGTTCCAATCGCAAAAGGGGGAAATTAGATGAAGACAAGTAAGTTGCGACTGTTCGGGGTCGTCGCATCAGTAGCCATGCTGAGCACAGCGCTTGCCGGCTGCAGCACACAGGCCGCCAGCGCGCCGAAAGCCGCCAATCAGGCGACCCAAGGCGCACAGCCGGTGCACGGCGGCACCCTGACACTGGATCTGATCAGTCAATTCCCGCACCTTGATCCTGCCAAAGCCTACGATACGACATCGTACGAAGCGGTGTTGCAGTTCTACAATCAGCTCGTGACCTACAAGGGTGCGACCAACACATTGGTGCCCGATCTGGCGTCTTGGAATGTTTCGAATGGCGGCAAGGTGTATACGTTCCACATCACCAATGCAAACTTCTGGAACGGAACACCCGTAACGGCGCAGAGCTTTATCACCGAGTTTGAGCGCGTGCTGAACAACAACATGCAGTCGGGCGGCCAAGGCTTCATTTCTCCGCTGATTCAGGGTTCCGCCGCCTTTGTCGCGAACAAGGCGAAGACGGTCTCGGGTCTCAAGGCGCTGAACGCCCACACACTGCAGATCACCCTGATTCACCCCAGCGCAACCTTCCTGAACGTGTTGGCGATGCCATTTTTCTCGGCTGTTGATCCGGCGTATGTGAACTCGCATCCGGAAGCGTACGTCGACACGCATCCGATGGGCAGCGGCCCCTTCATGCTGCAATCGTACACGGCTGGACGGGACTATGTCCTGGTGCGCAACCCGCACTACTTCCAGAAGGGCATTCCTTATCTCAGCAAGATCGTCTTCAACATCAACAACTCACCGGACGCCGTGATGTTTCACTTCGAGCAAGGCAAGACAGGCCTGATCTCGTGGAATCAGAATGGAATTCCGTCGCAGGATTACCTGCCGCTCTCGACCAACCCGCAGTATAGCAAGGACATTGTAAAATCCACGGAAGTGGCGATCAACTACCTGGGCCTGAACACCAAATATGGCCCCACCGCCAAAGTCGCCGTCCGCCGGGCGCTGGAGTACGCGATCAACAAGCAGACTTTCGTACGTATTATGTCTGGTCTCGCAATCCCCGCGAACCAGATCATCCCGCCCAGCATGCCCTCCGGGTATGAGAAGGTGCTGCCAAAGAACGCGCAGTACACCTATAATCCTGCACTGGCGAAGAAACTGCTGGCCCAAGCCGGGTATCCAAAAGGATTCTCGACCACCATCTACACCGACAACAGCAGTCCGACCGACCTGAAGTTTGCGGAAGCGGCGCAGCAGATGTTTGCGCAGATCGGCGTTCATGCGAATGTGAACCAGACCTCATGGAACACCTTCCTGACCAACAACGAGAGTGGAAAACAGAACATGTTCACTCTGGCGTGGATCGAGGACTTCCCGGATCCGTCCGACTTCCTAAACACGCTGTTCAACAGCAATCAGGCGCCCGTGAACAACTCGACGAACTACAGCAATCCGCAGGTGGACGCGCTGCTGAACAGAGGCGCGCTGATGCCAGCCGGAACCGCCCGCGACAATGTGTACAAGCAGGCGCAAAACATCATCATGTCGCAGGCGCCGTGGATTCCGCTCGTGTATCCGGTGTACGCGGCCGCAGTGCAGCCGTGGGTGAAAGGCTTCTACGTCAACCCGAACCTCATGGATCCGCTGCAATACATGTGGATCGCCAAGCACTGACGCGAAATCTCACCGCTTCGCGTCACCAACAACCGGGATGAAAACTGCACATAATCGCGGCGCGGATCAGGAGAGCAATCTTCTGATCCGCGCCGCTGTCATGACGTCACGCTGTATGCGACAAACTCTCTAATTCCCTATCCACGCGTATGTCGCGGCATCGGCATCCCAGCCTAGGGAACATGTGAAATTCGATTGGTCCGTCGCAGATCTGTCCATATATAGCGTTTGACAGAAGCCTCAAACGCTATATATGCCCATTTTGGAGTTCGCTCCGGACTTTTTCACATGTTCCCTAGAGTTGCGCGGGATAGCCGATGCCAAGCAGTCGCAGCGCTTCCCTGATGGTCAGCCGCGTCGCGTCGGTAAGCGCGAGGCGGAGGGCGCGCGTGGCGCCTGTCGCCGACAGGATCGGGCAATCGTGGTAAAAACGGTTGAACGCCTGGCAGATGTCAAGCGCCTGTTTGGCGATGAGTGAAGGATCGGCCTCCGCACTGGCGCGCTGGCGCACTCCGGAAAACCGGCTGACCTGTTTGGCGAGTTCCCATGACACATCGTCCAGCAACGCAGTGCCCATAATCTCGTCCGTCTGTCCGCTTGTCAGCATATCACTCCATGCGGCAATCGGGAAAGGCGGCGATTCTCCCGCATCCAGAAGCCCCGCCTTTCGCAATACAGAGCATGCGCGCGCATGCGTATACTGCACGTACGGGCCGGTCTCTCCGTCGAATGCCACCGCCTGGTCCATGGCGAATTCGATGTCGTGGAGTCGGTTTGTTTTCAGGTCATTAAAAATGACGGCGCCCACCCCGATCGCTTTGGCCACTTCCTCAGCGTTTGTCAGGTCAGGACTCTTTTGCGCGATGATGGAGCGGGCGCGGGAAATGGCTTCGTCGAGAACATCCTGCAAACGAACGATGTGTCCTTTGCGGGTGGACATCTTTTTGCCGCCGATGGTCATCATGCCAAAAGCCACATGCGAGCAGTGCGCCGCAAACTCATATCCCATGCGTTCGAGAACGGCAAAGAGCTGTTTAAAATGCAGACGCTGCTCGCCGCCGACAACATAGGTCAGGCGGTTTGCGCCCAGCACATTATACCGATACAGCGCGGCGGCGAGATCCCGGGTCGCGTAGAGGGTGGCGCCGTCTGATTTGCGAATCAGACAGGGGGGAAGATCCACTTGCTCCAGTGACACGACTTCAGCGCCTTCACTCTGCATCAGCAATCCCTTTGCACTCAGTTCGTCAACCACCGCGTCCATTTTGTCATTATAAAAACTTTCGCCAAGGACAGCTGTGAACTTTGTGCCGAGCAGGTCGTACGTGCGGTTGAAATCCGCCAGACTGACGTCGACAATCCATTGCCATAGAGCGGTTTCATCTGGCTTGCCGTCTTCCAGCCGTTTGAATGCGGCGCGACCTTCCGCTTCCAGTTCCGGGTTTGTCTTTTCCTCTTCATGAAACCGCACATACAGGCTGTTCAGTTCCTGGATCGGATTGGCCCGCACGCGCTCCGGATCGCCGTAGCGGTGGTAAGCGACAATGATTTTGCCAAACTGCGTACCCCAATCTCCGATATGATTGATTCGCAGCGTGGTGAATCCGTCTGATTCCAGGAGGTTGGCAATGGCCGTTCCAATGATGGTGGAGCGAAGATGCCCCATGCCAAACGGCTTGGCGATATTTGGCGAGGAGAGGTCAATGGCAACCGTCTGCCCGGCGCCGCTGTCGCCCGTAAAAAAATCGTCGTCCTGCTCGATGGCCCGCAACCAGAATAAAAACGCATGGTCGCGGCGCAAACGCATGTTCACGTAGGGTCCGGTCGCTTCCACCTCCTGCAGGAGGCCGCTCAAGGCGACGCGCGACGCGATATCTCGGGCGATGGTCTGGGGCGCCTGCCGCAGTTCCTTGGCCAGCCGAAAGCAGGGCAGGGCGAGATCCCCCAGAGACGCGTCTGGAGGGTTCTCCAGCCAGTCTTCAAGTACAGCCCGGCTCACCGGCAGATACTC
>JAKADD010000203.1:4983-5429 GCA_021820825.1 Bacillota bacterium | reverse complement strand
GACTTTATCACTGCTCCCCTGGGTGGTTGTTCGGCTTCCTGCATCCTGTCGAGCCACTCGCTTATGAGTGCATGGAACAGGTTCGGCTGTTCGATTTGCAGATTGTGGCCGGCACGATCCAACACCGCAAATGTGGCCCGCGGATAATTTTCCAATATATTCCACGAATCGACATACCCCACGCTGGTATCCTGTCGGCCTGTGATGATGAGCGCAGGTTTGTCAAAAGGGTGAGGCAGGTCGTCCACATTGTGGGAACATCCATAGCCCTGCGTGCGAACTCGATCAAGAAGTGCGTTGTCAGCCAACCTGGCGCCGACCAGGATCTCGTTTTGAAATCTCTCCCATTCGCGTTGTCCTTGTACGACAGCCATGGACGCAAACTCCTGTGCGTCCTCTTCCGGCAGACGGTCCAGCAGCTCATGGTCTTTCCGGACGATGCGGAG